>JAVBSN010000098.1:0-10266 GCA_031547045.1 Lachnospiraceae bacterium | reverse complement strand
TAACTTTGACATCTTTTGTAGCACGGAGTACAGATGTTAGCCTTTCTATTTCTACACTTAACATCTCTTTTTCTTTTAATTTAACTTCTCTTGCCTGTAATATTTTATTATATGCTGACTGATATTGTTCCCTTTGACTTCCATACTCTAATACACCTTTTTCAAGTATATTAATTTCCGAGTCTACTTTTTCTATATTTTTCTTAATATCATTATATTGATTCATAACAATATCATCAACACCTGCTGAAATATTTGTAACAGCCTCTGCATTATTACCAATAGTAAATGCCTCAACACCTTTCAATCCTTTTACAAAACCACCTATTATCTTTCCTTTATTTCCAAATGCTTTAACTTGCCTTTGGGAATATATATTGCAATTCAAGATGTAATTTGCTTTAACATTACCTTCTGACATAACATTGGTACTTTCAAAAAATTTTGCTGTAATATTTCCTCCAGCTTCTATATTTCCAGTTCCTGCACCATGCATTCCACCTTTAATAAGTATATCTTTTCCTGCTGTTAAAAATGCTGCTTCAACATGCCCATCAACTACTATATTTTCTGTAGATTCAATAAGCATACCTGATATAACATCTCCTTTTATATATACATCACCATCAAACTTGATATTTCCTACACTAATATCTAGATTACTATTTAAAATAAATACTCTAGAAACCTCAAGTCTATTATCACTCTTAAGAGATACTCTTCCATTTATAGATGCTGTATATATTTTGTTATCTTCTGATAACTTAAAACCTACACCTCTAAGTGCTGGTTTCTCCTTACCCTTAATAGGCATAAGTAATTTTCCTGTAACTGTATAACCAAATCCTCCTGCTGTTGCAGGAATATATTCTACTAACACCTGACCTACCTTAACTTCAGTAATTAAGTTAGTGTTGAATAAATCTAATGATCCATCTAATAAAATAGGTTCTTTATTTGAATTATCAATATTAAATTTGAAATCAAATCTTCCATCAATACCATTTACTGCTGTTTTACCTACTGCAATCTCTATTTCTTCATTTAATAGTCTGTCATCAATAATTTTTTCGATAGTTTCTTTCTTAATTCCTTGTTTTACTCCTTGTTCCTTTAGAGCACTAAGTATATGTTCTAGATTAAGCAACTCTGGAGCTATATCTGGTCGTATATTAGCGGTAGCACTCATGCCATCAGAAGCGATATTAACAATCACACTAGTTTGAAGAGACTTATCGTTGAATGTCCAATCCATTATACCCCTCCCCAATATTCACTTGTTCACCAGCTTCTAACCTTAGTCTAATATCTTCCATCTGTTCCACTGTATAACTTGTTTTTGCATATATATTAACATCAATCCCTGCTTCTAATCCTAAAATTATCTGCATGGTTTGTTCTTCACTAAAATCATCTTGAATAGTAGAGGAATCATTATTCATTAATTCTAATCTGATTCTTTCCATCTCTATTTCTGTCTTGTCTAATCCTGCATACTTTGTTACATCTATATCTGCTTCTAAACCTAATCTTATCTCTTGCATCTGCTTCCATGTAAATAATGGTTTTGAATAGTAATCTATATTAATTCTCTCTTCAAGTCCTATTCTTATCTCTCTCATCTGAAATCTGTTATAGCCTTTATCTACATACTTAGATACATCTATTCCTGCCGCAATTCCTTTGCTTATCTCTTCTATTTGCATTCCAAGTAAATTAATATCTATATATGGTTCAATATTCACACCATATTGCTTGGATACTCTAATTCCTCTTAACTGTCCCTCTTCATATCCTTGGTACAGATAATTAGTTAAATCTATATCTCTTTCCAATCCACGTCTTACTTCTCTTATTGCTAACACATCATATCCTTTATTCAAATAAAAAAGTGTATCAAATCCTGACTTTAGACCTTTTCTAATCTCTCTCATAATCTGATAATTATTATTTATATCAGAGTATAAGCTAACATCTAAATTATCTTCTAATCCTTTTCTAATCTCTTTCATCTGAAACCAGTCATACTCTATATTAGAATATTTACTTATGTCAATTTTGTTCTCAAGACCTTTTCTTATCTCCGTCATCTGTTGAGCTAAATACAAAACATTAGTATATAAGCTTACATCTACTTTAGAAATTATTCCTTTTTGAATCTCCTCTAATTGCATCCAATTAAATCCTCTGTCAGCATACTCAGATAAGTCTATTCCATGTTCCATAGATATGCGCAATTTTTCCATCTCAAACCAAGAAATATTTTTATCTAAATATGTAGATACATCTATTCCTTTCTCAAGACCTTTTCGCACTTCTGTTAATTGATATGAATCAAGTCCTAAACTTCTTAACTTAGATTCTTCCATTCCCAACTCTTGACATGCTTGAAGTTCTCTTATATAGCTCTTCTCTTCTATTAAATTACCAATATCATCATTGATATCTATATTATTCAAATTACTATCTCCTTATTGTGTCAATTAATATTAGATTTCGAACTTCAAAGATTATTTTGTTAATTTCACTGCAAATATAACAAATTGTACAACTATTTTACTATATTTTGGCTATAAAATCAATTAAACTTCTCTATTATTTCCCTATTATTTTTGTAAACACTATTACTAGGAATATATCCTCTAACCATTGATAAGGGATAAATATTTGTAGTTGCTCCTACCACTGTTCCTGGATTAAGTACACTATTACATCCAACCTCTACATTGTCACCTAACATAGCACCAAATTTTTTAAGTCCTGTATCAATATCAAAACCTTCACCTTTAACATGAACTAAAGTTTTATCAGACTTTACATTGGATGTTATAGATCCTGCTCCCATATGTGACTTATGTCCTAATATAGAATCTCCCACGTAATTATAATGAGGCACTTGAACAGTATTAAATAATATAACATTTTTTAACTCTGTGGAATTACCTACAACAGTATTTTTCCCTACAATTGCATTCCCTCTTATAAATGCGCAATGTCTAACTTCTGCATCTTCACATATTATACATGGTCCTGTAATACTTGCTGAGTCATATACTTTTGCTGATTTTGCGATCCATATATCTTCTCCATGTTTTTCATATATATCTTGGCTTAAAGTATTTCCTAACTCTATAATAAAATCATGAATTTTAGAAAGGGCTTCCCATGGGTATGTCACTGACTCTAATAATGGTTTTGCAATAGTTTCATCTAGATTGTATAACTCTTTTACTGTTAATTGTTCTTTCATAGGTTATATCCTCCACAAATTAATCATTTATAATGATTATTACTTTTTATAATTTCTAGCTGACTTATCAAAATAAGGTTTTAACATATATTGATTGTTTATGCCTTTAACATAATTTGTATACTTGCTTATATAATCGTCTAATTTCTTAGTATATTCTTCTTTTGAAATATTTCCTTCCGAAACTTGACTTAATCCCTTTTCCCAACTTGCTGTAAGTTCAGGATTTAGTAACCCTTTTATAGAGGTCGCTACCACATCATGTATTAGTTCCCCCAGTAAGGTTGGTGTAACCACCTGAGTTTTTTTATTCAATGCAATATACTTTATATTAACTAATTTTTCAATAATACTATCTCTTGTCGCACTAGTTCCTATTCCACTTCCCTTAATATGTGATCTTAGTTCTTCATCCTCTATTAATTGTCCTGCATTTTCCATAGCAAGAATTAATGTTCCTGATGTATATCTTTTAGGAGGGGAAGTTTCTCCCTCTTTAATTTCAAATCCATTAACATTAAGTATACTACCCTTTTTAAGTGTTCCTAATGTTTCCAACATTTCTGGAGAATATTTTGCCTCTTCATCGTCTTCTTTTTTCTTACCAAAAGAATTAGCAGCAACTTTTAAATAACCTTCCTTAGTTAATACTTTAAAATTTGCAAATAATTTCTCATCATTTCTATTAAGAGTTAATGATAATTTTTGATACTCCGCAGCAGGATAAAATATACTTAAAAATCTTCTCGCAATAAGTTCATATATTTTTGCTGACTCATTAGATACCGATGATAGTGCATTAAAACCTTGCCCTGTAGGTATTATGGCATAGTGGTCTGTAATTTGCTTATCATTTACATACCTTGATTTTCCTATCCCTTTGTATCCGCCTAGTTCCACAATTTTAGATGCATATTCACTAACTAAAGAATAATTCTTTAGTCCATTAATGTTTTTATATATTTCTTTAGCAACGGCACTAGATAATACTCTTGCATCTGTTCTTGGATATGTAACTAATTTTTTCTCATATAATTCTTGAACAATTTTCAAAGTTTCAGCCGGACTTATTTTAAATATCCTTGAACAATCATTTTGAAGCTCTGCTAAATTATATAATAATGGTGGATTCTTTTTCTCTGTTTTCTTAGATACATTTTCAACAAGGGCTTCTATAGGTTCTGGGTTTCTAAGCTCTTCAACCAATTTTTCAGCCGAACTTCTCTCTTTAAATCCATTTTCCTTGTACAAAAGATTAGAATTAAAATATTTTGTACCTTCTACAGCCTTCCATTCTGCTTCAAAATTATTAGACTCTCCTAATACAACATCTGCAACTATTCTATAAAAAGGTGTCTTTACAAAGTCCCTAATTTCCCTTTCTCTCTTAACTATTAAACCTAATACACATGTCATTACTCTACCAACAGCAACTACACATCTATCTAGGCCTAAATAATTCTTAATAGTATAGCTATATTTTAATGTTAATACTCTTGAAAAGTTAATACCCATAAGATAATCTTCTTGAGCTCTTAGGTATGCTGAATTGCTTAGATTATCGTATTCTGATAATAATTTCGCCTCTGTAATACCTCTATTAATCTCTTCTTCAGTCTGAGAATCTATCCATACTCTTCGCTTTTCCTTATTAGCACTAACATTAGCCATCTTGTCTACTAATCTATATATATATTCTCCCTCTCTTCCAGAGTCAGTACATACATATATACATTCTACATCTTCTCTATTAAGTAATCCTTTTACAATATTAAATTGTTTGCTAACTGGTCCGATTACCTCGTATTTGAATTCTTCTGGAATAAAGGGTATAGTTTCAAGACTCCATTTTTTTAGAGTCTCATCATAAGCATCAGGATAACTCATAGTTACTAGATGTCCAACACACCAAGTAACTATATATTCTCCTGACTCTATATATCCATCTTTACTTCCACCTTTAATTCCTAATGCACTAGCAAATTCTCTTGCTACACTGGGTTTCTCGGCTATAAAAACCTTCTTCAAACAACTACTCCTTTAACTATTCCTTACCATTCCAACAGTAAGTACATAACTTACATGGGTCAATTCCTACTGATTCAATCATATCATCTAATCTATGATAACGTAATGATGTAAAATTAAGTTCTTCTCTAATCTTTTCTAACATAGCTTCATATCTTTCACTCTCTGGATCTGCATACTCTGCTAATATTTCATCTGTAACATTTCCATTTTCAAGTTCATCAATTGCACGTCTTGTAATCAAATCCATCTCTGATGATGAACGTGAAAAATTAAGATATTTACATCCAAATAAAAGTGGTGGACATGCAGGACGTATATGAACCTCTTTGGCTCCACTTTGATATAAAAATTCAGTTGTTTCCCTAAGTTGTGTTCCACGAACTATAGAATCATCTATAAGAAGTAAACTCTTGTCCTTTATTAAATCATGTACAGGAATAAGTTTCATCTTAGCAATTAGATCTCTTTTACTTTGTATTGTAGGCATAAATGAACGTGGCCATGTTGGTGTGTATTTTATAAATGGTCGTGAAAACGGAATTCCTGACTCATTTGCATATCCGACTGCATGTGCAGTACCTGAATCTGGTACACCTGCAACAATATCAGGCTTTACATTATCTCGCTTTGATAATAATGCTCCACAATTATATCTCATCTTCTCTACACTAATACCTTCATATGATGAAGATGGATAACCATAATATATCCATAAAAATGTACATATTTTCATATCAGTCCCTGGTGCAACCAATGTAGTTACCTTATCTGCAGTAATAACTACTACTTCTCCAGGTCCTAATTCTTTTTCATTTGTATATCCAAGGTTTAGATAACAAAAACTTTCAAAGGCAGCGCAATAACCATCTTCCTTTTTACCAATAGCAACTGGCGTTCTTCCCATCTTATCTCTAGCCGCATATATACCCTTAGGTGTCATAAGAAGCAATGTAAGTGAACCTTCAACTAATTCTTGAGCATATTTAATTCCTTCAATAATATTCTCTTTTTGATTAATTATTGCCGCAATTAATTCTGTTGGATTAATATCTCCACCACTCATTTCTAAAAAGTGTGAATTACCTTTTCCAAAAAGATCCTCAATAATTTTTTCCTTATTGTTAATTTTACTTACAGTAGTAATTGCATATGTTCCATGATGTGAACGTACAATTAAAGGTTGTGGCTCATAATCAGATATACAGCCAATACCCATAGTACCTTTCATTTTATTAATATCTTTTTCAAACTTTGTTCTAAATGGAGAATTCTCAATATTATGAATTGCTCTGTCAAAACCTTTTTCTTCATCGTATACTGCTAATCCGCCTCTTCTAGTGCCTAAATGTGAATGGTAATCTGTACCAAAGAATAAATCAAATACACAATCTTCCTTTGATGCAACTCCAAAAAATCCGCCCATTTTCAATTCCTCCATAATTAAAAACTCAATAACGTTGTAATTATAACATGCATTTTATAATATGAGAACAAAAAAAGTTACTATTTCATATAATATAGTCTAAGGAGGTATTAAAATGCCAAATATATGTAACATTTTATTCTTAGGCGGTGACTTAAGAAACCAATATATGGTAGATGAATTGATAAACAACTATAATGTATATAGTTATGGATTATTTGATGACATAAAAATATTTTCATTATCAGAGTATATAAGCAAAAATGACATTATCGTGTGTCCTACTCCTTTTAGCAAAGACAATGAAAATCTTACAAGTATAACCAATACTATTATACCAATTAATGAATTGTTATCTAACTTAACTGAAAAACATACACTATTTGGTGGAGCACTTCCTAAATATGTTTGTGATTTCTGTAACGACCATAATATTAAATATATTGATTTATTAAAATGCGAAGAAGTTGCTATACTAAATTCTATTTCAACTGCAGAAGGTGCTATAGCCGAGGCTATTAAAGAAAGTACTCTTAATCTCCATCATAGCAATTGCTTAGTTTTAGGGTATGGTCGATGCGGAATAACATTAGCAAATAAATTATCTGGTTTAAATGCTTATGTTACTGTAGGTGCAAGAAATGTTACCCAATTATCTACAGCTTGTAGTAATGGTCATAACACTCTAGATATATCTAATATATCTTCTAATGAAAGTTTAATAGATTATTTTTCTATTACTGATTATTTAAAGACTTGTAATTTTATTTTCAATACAATTCCTAGTCCTATAATCAGTTCTACATTAATAGATGTATTAAACAAAGATTGCATAATAATAGATATTGCTTCTAACCCTGGAGGATGCGATTTTGAGTATTGTAAATCACAAGATATTAATGCTAAATTATGCCTTGGGTTACCAGGAAAATATTCCCCTAAGACTTCTGGAGTTATTCTCACAAAAGCTCTTCTTAAACATATATAAAGCATTCTCCTATCAACATAAATATGGAGTGATATGTATGAAACTATCTGGCAAAAATATAGGATTAGGTATAACTGGTTCTTTTTGTACCTTCGAAAAAATAAAAACCGAGTTGACCTCACTAATAGCTGAAGGTGCAAATGTAATTCCTATCCTTTCATATAATGCAGCTACTATAGATACTCGGTTTGGATATGCAAAAGATTTTATGCAGTATATTGAATCTATAACTGGTAATTCAATTGTAAATAGCATTGACCTAGCTGAGCCTCTTGGCCCTAAAAACTTTATGGATATTATGATAATTGCACCATGTACAGGAAATACTTTAGCAAAGTTATGTAATGGAATTACTGATACTCCTGTTCTTATGGCTGCAAAAGGACATATGCGAAATGAAAAACCTATTGTAATATCTGTATCTACTAATGATGCTCTAGGTCTTAATCTTAAAAACATAGGAACACTAATTTCCACTAAAAATATGTATTTTGTTCCATTCGGGCAAGATGATTTTGAGAAGAAACCTCGTTCCATGATATCATATACTCAAGATATTATTCCTACACTTGAAATGGCACTTGAAGGAAAACAAATTCAACCTATAATAAAATCACCTTATTAAGTATTTAAGGGATATGTTTGACAACCAAACATATCCCTTTTCATATTATCTACACTATCTGCACCTTATATTTCTCTAACCAATAATTTACCTGTATCATATATGCTAACATTTGTGGGCCTGCCATTAACTGACCATACCATGGCTTCCCATAGTTAGACGGGCTTGACATAAACCGATAGACCTTCTGCTTATCTATAAACTGATTAATCGGTGAATCTGTATCCTCTATTACATCAATCATTTTATGAATAAGTATTCTCTCATATCCTGGATCATAGGTTTTTGGATATGGACTTTTTCGTCTAAATAATACTTCATCAGGTAAATAACCTCTAAAACTCTCTCTTAATATATGTTTTACTTCTCCATCTTTAGACTTCATATTCCAAGGTACATTCCACATATATTCCAATATTCTATGATCTGCATATGGTACTCTTGCTTCTAATCCTGAATACATACTAGTTCTATCCATTCTATCTAATAAGGTCTGCATAAACCATTTTTCATTTAAATATGATATTTCTCTTCTTCTAGCCTCTTCTTCGCTATCACTATTTAATCTAGGAGTTTCATTAACAGAAGTTCTATAAGCATTTTCAACATACTCTTCCATGTTTAATGTATCAATAAAATCGTCTCTAAGTAGTGTTTTTCTTGGCTCCAAGTCTGTTGTCCAAGGAAATGTATCCTTATTAAAAAACTCCTCTTTATGAAACCATGGATAACCTCCAAATATTTCATCTGCACATTCTCCTGTTAATACAACTTTATTATAATCCTTTACTAAAGAACAGAAATATAGCAATGAAGAATCCACATCTGCCATAGTTGGTAAGTCTCTTGAATCTACAGATTTATATAAATAATCGGCTTGTATACTACTATCACACTCAAGATATATATGATTAGATTTCACATCATCTACCATAATATCTACATATGGCCTATCCTGTGATGGTTGAAATGCATTAGCCATAAAATACTTATCATTATGTTTAAAATCAAATGAAAATGTATTCATTTGTTTTCCTTGCTTCTCTAATTCTTTACTACAAACTGCCGTAACAATACTACTGTCTACTCCTCCTGATAAAAAAGTACATATTGGTACATCTGATACCATTTGTCGCTTTATTGAATCTTCTACTAAAAACCTTGTTTTCTCTAATGTCTCCTCATAGCTATCTGCATGTGTATGACTTTCTAACTTCCAATAAGTAACACTTCGTTTACCATTTTGGCTAAACTTTATATATGAACCTGGTAATACTTCCTCGATATTTTTAAATACACCTTTACCATAAGTCTTTGCTGGTCCTATACTAAACACTTCATTTAATCCATTCATATCTACTTGAGGATTAACATTAGGAAATTGGAATAACCCCTTAAGTTCTGATGCAAATATAATATTATTATCTTTATAAGTATAATATAATGGTTTAACTCCAGCCCTATCTCTAAATAAATATAAAGCATCTTCCCTTTCACTCATTATTCCAAATGCGAATATACCATTTAATTTGTTTACTATATCTGCCCCATATTGAAGGTATCCTAATAAAATTACTTCTGTATCACAATTAGTATCAAATACCCAACCATAATCCTCCAAATCTTTTCTTATCTCTAAAGCATTATATATTTCTCCATTATATACAATTCCATAAGTATACCCATATACTTTTTTCATCATTGGCTGACCACCATTTTCCAAATCTATTATTGATAATCTTGTATGTGCTAGACCAAAATGTTTACTAAGATGTATATCTTGTTCATCTGGTCCTCTATGAAACAACGCTTTATTCATATTATTTAATATATCAGTAAAATACTGTGACTGATTTAGATAATTATATTTATTGCTATAAAAACCTGCTATACCACACATAAAAAACCTCCAACTACATATCTATTACTATGTTACGTAGCTAGAGGTT
>JAVBSN010000082.1:0-24143 GCA_031547045.1 Lachnospiraceae bacterium | reverse complement strand
TTGTATGTGGTTAGATGATGATGACTATAGCAAGATTGGCGAAGCACTTCAAAAGGAATATAATAAGCTACCTCAAATATATAGAGGGATTTTAAGAAAAGGCACTAAGCAAGGTATAGGTAGGGTAGGGGTATTTAATATATCAGAATTCTATAAAAATATACTCGAAGTAGAGTCTATACCAAAATCAGATGAAGAATGGTTATTAATAAATGAAGAAAATCTAGCAGTTGTTACTAATGGACAGATTTTTAGAGATGATAGTGGCGAATTTACTAAAATAAGAAATTATTTATTAGGGTATTATTCAAATCCAGTATGGAGACTTAGACTAGCAAGAGAAGCTCATATGGTGGCACAGTTAGGTCAATATAACTATAAAAGAATGTTAAATAGAGAAGAGTATGTAACAGCAGAGATGATTCTAGGGGATTATATTAATCATGTAATGAAGTTAGTATATTTACTTAATAAAAAATATGCTCCTTATTATAAATGGCTTCATAAAGGGATGGATAAACTTGAAGTATTAGCAGAAGTAATGGATATTCTAAAAGCTATTTGTGATATGCCAAGAAGAGATGAACGTATACCAATAGTAATTGAAATGATAGCAACATTAATTATTAATGAAATGAAGAATCAAGGGTTAACAGTGACAGAAGATAATTATTTGGAAACTGTTGTAGAAGAAATACTCAACCCAAATATGAAAACGTTATCTATAGAAGAATTAGTTGATAAGATAGTATTATTAGAATGGAATGCCTTTGATAAGGTTCAAAACGAAGGTGGAAGGGCTAATTGTCAAGATGATTGGAGTACATTTTCACTTATGAGAAAGAGTCAATATATGACTTGGAGTGAAGATATGCTTATAAGTTATATTAATGATTTTGAAGAAGCTAATGCAAATGGTTGGAATCTGATTACAGAAAAATATGGTCGTATGATGAAGAGTACAGCTCTAGATAAGTATAGTGAAATAGAGAAAAGTTTCCCTGCTATTTCAGAAGAGAAAAAATCCATAATAGAAGAAATAGTAAGAATTCAAGTGGAATGGATGGAGGAGTTTTCTAATAAGTATCCAAAGGCAGCAGGTAACGCAAGAAAGATACACACATATGAAGATACACCATTTGATACTTCCTATGAAACATATTTACGTGGTGAAATAAGTACTTACTCTGATAATACTTTAAAATTATATGGTATATATATTGTTAATCTAAGTAAAGAAAATAAGAATCTTGCAAAGATGACAATGGAAAATACAGCTCATTTATATGGGTATAAATCATTAGATGATTTGGAAGATAGATTAAAATAATTAACAATCACATATTTGATTAGAATAATGGGTTAAGAATGGCACATACTACTCTTGAGGTGATAATTAATGAAAGAAAATAATAAGAAACATCAAGAGCAAATAAATGAGCAGGAAAGTTTGAATAAGTTTAACAATATAACGCAAAAGTCAAAACCAGAAAATCAAAATCAACAAAACAATGTAAAGCAAGAAGGTATTGCACCAATAAATCAGAAGAGATAGCATTCGAAAGGATGCTATTTTTGCAAAAAAATGGGGAGTAATATGGAAAAATAAAATTAATAATATTATATCCTGGAAACTATTTTGATAATACATATTCTAATGATGAAATGGATAAATATGTTCAGCAGTTTATAGAAATGAAAGATAAACTTTTTGTTAAAGGAATTATACTTAAACAATATGTAGATTTAAAGAAAAATAATTGGATAAGTAATGAATATAGAGTATTTTATCTTTTTGGCAAGGTACTATCAGTTTCTCCGAATTCTAACCAGAAAGGCATGAATATATTACCAGATGAATTGTTAATAAGGATATATGAGGAGTGGTTTGTTACTCAATAATAAGATGTATTGTTATGAATTATAGAGATTATAAAGTCAAGAAAATAGTGAAGTAGTAAAAAAGAAAAGAAAAAACAAATACCAAAGGTTTATATATATGAGCATCACTATATTAATTATATTTTCAGTTGAATTATTTATGGTGTATTGTTTTAGCAGGAGTAATGAAAAGGACAGAGTAGCATATAAGGTTATTATAGAGTTTGAGGAGTATAATGAAAAACAAGAATGTGAATATGTATTTAGAAATGAAGGGGATAAGATGGCGATACAAGTATATCCTGTTGTCTATGAAAATGGTGATGTATATATACTAAGCCGATTGTATAAGGAAGAAAATGAGACAAAGATGGATTATAATTATCAGAGAATTATAGAAAAAGAAAATATTGAAACTATATTTTATGATAATATATATGATATAAATTGGGAAATGGACACTGTTAGTAAATAAATAAAATTTTCAAGTAATGTCTACTTGAATAGTACTAGTAATTTATTAATCAGGTTGTTTAAGGATACATTCAATTATAAACTGTCCATAACCCCAAAATCAGTAATACAACCCCATCCCTCTGCATAAACTGTAAAAACAAGTTTATCAGGGGGTTTTTCCTTGAGAGAATACATTGAAGAAAGGGCTGTAGAAATAGGGACGTACATAATAGAGTCTAACGCTACAGTAAGGCAAACGGCCAAGAAATTTGGCATAAGTAAAAGTACCGTACATAAAGATGTAACTGAACGTCTTGAGAAGATTAATCCTATATTAGCGAAGGAAGCTAGAGTTGTTCTAGATACAAATAAATCAGAGCGGCATATAAGAGGGGGATTAGCAACAAAGGAAAAATATTTACAGAGTAAATAGCAAAATGTGAAAAAAGCAGGAACTGCAATTGCAGAAAATCTGCTTTTTTTAAATTGCCATAAACTTCAAAAAGGATTATAATAAGCATATTAATTTGGGAAAGAAGGTGGTATGGTGAAATTTATTCATATAGCAGATGTACATTATGGAGTAAGACCTGATAAAGGAAAGGTTTGGAGTGATACAAGAGCTTTAGAAATAGTAGAGACATTTAGAGATATATTAGGAATTGTTGAGAAAAGTGGTTCAGATTTATTATTAATAGCTGGAGATTTATTCCATCATATACCTACAATAAATGAGATTGAAGAAATAGACTATATGTTGGGTAAGCTTAGTAAGGCAAGAACTGTTATAATAGCAGGTAATCATGATTTCATGCCACTAGGTTCACCTATGTATGGATATAGATTTAAGTCTAAGACAGTTTGTTTACCTGCTGGAAAAACTAGTAGTGTATACTTGAAAGACATTAATACATGTATTACAGGATATAGTTATGGTGCAAGAGAGATTACTGAAAATGTTTTTGCAGGAGTTAGGCCTGCCAAAGAAGGAGCTATTAATATACTGTTAGCTCATGGTGGAGATGCTAACCATATACCATTTAATAAAGAGGAATTTAAGAATGCTGGGTTTGATTATATAGCCTTAGGTCATATTCATAAACCAGAGATAATAGAAAGCAACTTAATGGCATATAGTGGGTCTATAGAACCTATTGATTGTACAGATATAGGTAAGCGAGGATATATATATGGCGAGATAGGAGATTCAACAAGGATAGTATTTAAGCAGTTTAATAAGAGAAGTTATTTTAATATAGGACTTGAGATTAATGCTGGTTGTACTAATGAAATGATATTAGATACATTTGAAAACGGTATCAAAAGATTAGGTGAAGATAATATATTTAGATTAATTTTAAGAGGTAGAAAGTCTAATAATCTTAGTGTAGATTTAAGACGTTTGGAGAAAAATTATAATATTTATGAAATAGTTGATAATGTATATAGAGATTATGACATTGAGCAATTATATGAAGAAAATAGAGAAAATATTATAGGACGTTATATTGAAAATTATATAGATAAGCAAGATGATGAAGTAAGTAAAAAAGCGTTACATTATGGGATTGAAGCTATTCTTGCTGGGGGAATTGATAGAAATGTATATTAGTAAATTGATGATGGATTCATTTGGCAAATTTCATAATAAAGAGATAGAACTTAGACCAGGAATTAATCTAGTATATGGTCGTAATGAAGCAGGAAAAACTACGACAAAAGAATTTATACTTGGAATGCTTTATGGAATAGATAAGTCTAGGGGATTAGCAGCAAGATTGGATAACTATGAACTTAGAAAGCCTTTGAATAATAGCGGTTATGCAGGAGCATGTACCGTTATTAAGGACGAAAAAGAATATTTTGTGGAGCGCAATTTTGACCGTGTAGAAAAGAAATTAACTGTATATGATAATTTAACTGGAAGACCGATTTTAACAAAAGATAATACTCTAAATGGAATATTATTTGATATGGATAAGAATAGATATTTAGATACATTATGCATTGGACAGCAGGGTGCTGATACAAGTAAAGAATTAGCTTTAGCAATTAATAATTATATGATAAATATGTCATCATCTCAGACAACAGATGTTGATTATAACAGGGTAATAGAGTATTTAAAGCAAGAGAAGAAAAAGCATAATACAAAATCATTAGACGAGCAATTGGATAAATTATCAGAAGAAATAAATAATACAAAAGATTATGATGTTGCATTAGCTAATATTAATTATAGAATAGAAAAATTAGATGATGAATATAGTAAGAAAGTAGAAGAAATTGAACAAGCAGAAGATGAAAGTATAGAAGAGATTGAAGACGAGACTGATAAAGCAATTGTAACAAATATTGCAACAACAATTTTATTAATATTAATGATAATAGCTATAGTATTAGCAGTTGTATTTTTTGTACCTTTAGATTATAAGATAAGAAATGGAATAATAGCATTTGGTGGTATACTAATAAGCTATATCCTACTTAGATCAGGTGAGTTGCGAAATAGATTGAGAGATCGTCAGATAGAAGATTCCCTTGAATTAAGAGAAAATGTAATTGAAGAGAAATCAGATACAGTATCTTTTACAAAAGAATACTCAAATAAGTTGGCTAGTCTTAGAACAGAAGAAAATAAAATACTAGAAGAGAGAGCAAGAATAGAAGATAACACTAAGTTATATAATGAAGTATTTGCAAGAAGAGAAAAATATCTTATTGAGATTAAAGCTATAGAAGATGCAATGACTACAATTAAGAATCTTTCGGAAAATATTTATGATGATTTTGGAAGAGAATTAAATAATAATATATCTATCATTGTAGATTATATGACAGACGGAAAATATACAGAGGTTAAGTTAGATGAAAACATGCACATTACTGTTAGAAAACAAGATATTCTTATAGGAATAGAATATCTTAGTAAGGGGACTATTGAACAAATATATTTGGCAGTCAGATTGGCAGCAGCAAAATTACTAGGTACAGAATATATGCCTGTTATAATTGATGATATATTTGGTGCTTATGATGAAATAAGATTGCAGAAAACTTTAGAATATTTAGAAAACTTTGATACACAACAAATTATTATATTTAGTGCTGATTCACATATTGGAGAAATGTTTGATAAACTAAGAAAAGATTATAATTATATTAGATTATAGCAATAACAATAGTTGTGAAGGGGTTTGTTTATGAATAAGGAAGAAGTATCAGAACATAAAAGTAAAAAGAAAAAAAGTCGTATTGGAAAGATTGCAAAAAATACTATTAAAGCTATGGTTATAGTAACCATAGCCTTTTTAGGTATAATACTCTATTTTAGATATGGTAAAGATATAGTTAGAATGCATCAAGAAGCAGAATATTATGTTGCAATCAGTAATGAAGATACATTTAGTCAAAGTCAAACTACAGAAATATATGATACAAACAATAAATTAATTACTACATTAAATGGTGAAAAAGATGTATATTATGTAGAGTATGATGCTATACCTAAATATTTTGAAAAAGCAATGATTTCAGTTGAAGATAGAAAGTTTTATAAGCATCATGGAGTTGATATTAAAGGTATAGGAAGAGCCTTTGTAGCCTTATTAAAACATGATGGAAAGATAACTCAAGGTGCAAGTACAATAACTCAACAGCTTTCAAGGAATATATTTTTAACTAATGAGGTTACTTGGGAAAGAAAAGTTGAAGAGGTATTTATTGCAACAGATATGGAAAAGAAGTATTCCAAAGAAGATATTATGGAATTTTATCTTAATAATATATATTTTGGAAATGGATATTATGGAATAGGAGCAGCTTCTAAAGGATATTTTAATACTAATATAGATAAATTATCACTTTCTCAAATAGCATTTTTATGTGCTATACCTAATAATCCATCTTTATATGATCCTGTTGACAACATGGATAATACCATTAGTCGTAGAAATAAAATATTAAAAGATATGCTAAATGAGGGTTATATAAATGAGCTAGATTATCAATTGGCAACAGAGGAAGAAATAGTATTGAATATAGCTGAGGATAATAAGATATATGATTATGTAGAAACATATATATATCATTCGGCTATAAAATCACTTATGAAAGAAGAAGGATTTGTATTTCAATATAAATTTGAATCTGAGGAATTGGAAAAGAAGTATGATGAGGAATATAGAGGTACCTATAATTTATGTCAACAAAAATTATTTGTAGGTGGATATAGAATATATACTTCTATTGATATGGAAAAACAGTCTGAATTACAGAATACTATTGATGAAGAATTAATGATAGACACTTCTGTAAATGAAGAAGGCATATATAAACTTCAAGGAGCAGCTACATGTATTGACAATAATACAGGTAGAGTTGTTGCTATTGTTGGAGGAAGATCTCAAGAATTAGAAGGTTATAGTCTTAATAGGGCATATCAAAGTCCGAGACAACCAGGTAGTGCTATAAAACCATTGATAGTATATTTGCCATCTATAGAGAAGGGATATAGACCATTTACTATTGTAAATGATTCTCCTATTGAAAATGGACCTAAAAATGCTGGAGGTTATGAAGGCGATATTACTCTTGAGAAAGCTGTTTATAAATCAAAAAATGTTGTAGCATATAGACTATATGGAGAGATAACACCTATGGTAGGTGTCCAATATCTCCTAGATATGCATTTTTCAAAGTTAACCATCCAAGACAGAGAAAATATGGCTACTTGTCTTGGTGGATTTGAATATGGTGTTACAAGTGTAGAAATGGCATCAGCTTATGCTACTATTTATAATGATGGAATGTATAGAGAACCAACATGTATTAAATATATAGAAAATGCAAAGGGAAATGTGATTGTAAAGGATAATATAGAAGAAATAAAAATATATGACCAAAATGCATCTAGAATGATGACAGATATTTTAACAAAGGTGCTTCAAGATGGAGGTACTGCAGCAGGATTTGGAATAAAAGGAATGAATTCGGCAGGTAAAACAGGAACCACAAACAGTAATAAGGATGGTTGGTTTTGTGGATATACACCATACTATACAACAACAGTTTGGATAGGATATGATATACCTGAAAAGCTAGATGGTTTAAGGGGTAATACCTATCCTGTAAAGATTTGGAATAGATTTATGACTATTATACATGAAGGCTTAAATAACATAGCATTTCATGAGTATTATCTAGAAAATCCATCAACAGATGATATTGAAATAACAGAACAAGTGAATGAAGAAGATACAGAGAATATAGAGACAACAACAGAGCAGGCATTGGAGACAACTACAGAGGTAACAACGGAGGCAAACACAGAAGCGATTACTGAACAGTCACCTGAGACTGAAACGGAAACCACTACAGAATCAAATGATGAAAACATTCAAGATATAGAATAAATTACAGAAAGAGAAGGTTTATTATGAACAAAAGAGATGTATTAGAAATAAGAAAGCAATTTAGTCCAGAGAATTGTGCAATTACAAGAATATGTGGTTGTTATGTAGATCATGAGAAGAATAAGGTGTTAGAAACTGTAGATGCTTTTTTATCTATGGCAGAGGAAGAAGCATTTAAGTATTATGAAATATTTAAGAAGACCTTATCAGGAAGTATTGGTAAGAATCTAATAAATATGGAATTTCCACTAGAATCAGAAAAAGAAGGTGGCTCGCAAAAGTTTTTATATGATTTAAAAAATAGTAAACTTTCAGATGAGATGCTATTAGAAGAATTTTATGACAAAGTTATAGCCAATTATGAATATGAGAAAAATTATTATATTATATTAATTCATGGCGCATATGATATTCCAGGTAAAACAAATGATGGAATAATGATGGATGATGCATCAGATAAAGTGTATGAATATTTATTGTGTAGTATATGCCATGTTAATCTATCCAAAGCGGGTCTTAGTTATGATGCCATAAGAAATAGTATAAGTGATAGAATAAGAGATTGGGTAGTTGAAGAACCAACAACAGGATTTCTGTTCCCCGCATTTGATGACAGAGATGTAAATATACATAATGCCCTATATTATTCTAAGAAACCAGAAGATATACAACCCTACTTTGTGGAGCAGTTATTAGGTACAGAGGCACCACTTACTGCGAAAACTCAGAAAGAAACATTTAATGCAGTAGTAGAAGAATTATTGCGTGAAGATTGTGAGATAGAAGTAATAAAGACTATACATGAAAATCTTAATGAAATGATAGAAGAAAGTAAGGAAAATCCAGAGCCTTTAGAACTAGGTAAGTTAGAGATTAAAAATTTACTAGAAAACAGTGGAGTTAAGGAAGATAAGTTAGAGAAATTTGAAGAGACTTTCCTTGAAACAGTTGGAAATAATACAACCTTTGTTGCCTCAAATATTGCCAATACAAGAAAGTTTGATATAAAAACACCAGATGTAGAAATAAAAGTTAAGCCTGAAAGAACTGACTTAATTGAAACAAAAATCATTGATAATAGAAAATGCATTGTTATTCAAGTAGATGATAATGTATTAGTAAATGGCGTTTACATTAACATGAATAACCAAGATAGTGAGTAATTAATAAAAAATGATTGAGATATATTAAAGGCTATTATATAATTAAGGTTAAGTGTTTTACTATAGCAATAGAGGATTGGAAGGAAAACTTATGTATAAAGTTGATTTTAATAAACCTATACATGTTTATTTCATGGGTATTGGTGGAATAAGTATGAGCGGTCTAGCAGAGATATTACTTAAAGAAGGATTTAAGATTACAGGTTCAGATAGTAAGGCTTCAGAGATGACAGATCATTTAATTCAAGAAGGTGCATCTGTTTATTTTGGACAAAAAGCATCTAATATAAGTGATGATATAGATTTAGTAGTGTATACGGCAGCTATTAGTGAAGATAATGAGGAATATATTGAAGTGGTTAACAGAGGTATTCCTATGATGACTCGTGCTCAATTATTGGGACAGATAATGGCTAATTATAAATATTCAGTAGCAGTTAGTGGAACTCATGGAAAGACAACAACAACATCTATGATGTCACATGTGTTTTTAGAAGCAGATGCAGACCCAACTATAACAGTTGGTGGTATGTTAGATGCAATTGGTGGAAATATAAGAGTAGGAGATTCAGATTATTTTGTTACTGAAGCTTGTGAGTATACAAATAGTTTTCATTCATTTAATCCTTATATAAGTATTATATTAAATGTTGAAGCAGATCATTTAGATTTCTTTAGTGGAATAGATGAGATTATAGAATCATTTAAAACATTTGCTAACATTCTTCCTAAAGAAGGTTTATTAGTTATAAATGGAGATATGGATTGTACTGATAAGATTGTGGAGGGATTAGAAGCAAGGGTTGCAACATTCGGATTACATTCTAATAATAAATACACAGCTAAAGATATAGTAAGTGATGACAAAGGATGTATGAGTTATACATTAGTAGTAGATGGAGTGGAAAGTGACACAGTAATATTAAATGTATGTGGTATGCATAATGTTACTAATTCTCTTTCAACAATAGCAGTAGCAGATGAATTAGGTTTTAATAGAATAGATACATTAGAAGGCATTAAAAGCTTTGGTGGTGCTCATAGAAGATTTGAATATAAGGGTACAATTGGTGAAGTGACAATAGTTGATGACTATGCCCATCATCCAACAGAGATTAGAGCAACTTTAGAATCAGCTAAGAATGCAAATTATAATGAGATATGGTGTGTATTCCAACCACATACATATACAAGAACAAAAGCATTATTAAATGAGTTTGCCCAGACACTAAAAATAGCAGATCACATAATCCTAACTGATATATATGCAGCACGAGAGAAGAATACAGGTGAGATACATTCAAAAGATTTGTTAAATAAAATATTAGAATATGACGTTGATGCTCATTATTTTTCTTCTTTTGATGAGGTCGAAAATTATTTATTAATAAATTGCAAAAAAAATGATTTGTTGATAACAATGGGAGCGGGAGACGTTGTAACTATTGGAGAAAGTTTGTTAGGAAAATAGTTATCCACAAAATCCACAGGTGAAATAAGAGTAGTAATCTTACTTCGACTGTGGATTTTATAGTTTACATAACTAATGATTTGCAAAAGGTGGAGTGACCACTATTCAATGCTTTTTCGAGGCATAAAAAAACAGAAGTTATTATGTTCACTTAATATCCACAATATCCACAATATCCACATTTTTCCCCATGATGAAGGTCGAATAAATGTTCCGTTTCTTTTTTGAAATTGCTATGTTATAATGCATTTGCAATAGAGAAGAGAGGGGTAATTTAAGGTATGGAAACTATAACAATTTCAACTGAAAATCACGAAACATATTCGTCCATATCTAACTTTTTCATTGACTATTATATGACTGACGCCAATGGAGAATTTGTTAAGGTATATCTATATTTGGTTAGAATAATGAATAGTGGGAAAGCGGTTACGGTTGCAGATATAGCAGACCATTTTAACTTAACTGAAAAGGATATTTGCAGAGCGATAAAGTATTGGATTAGCAAAGAGGTGTTAAGGTTAGAATATAATCAAGCAGGAACATTAATGGGAATTACATTATTACCATTGGTGCCTCAAAAGGCAAAATCAGAATTAGATAATATTGCTATGTTTAAACAACCTAAGAAGGTAATTGATATAGCACCAGAAGTTGAATACCAAGAAGTATTACCCGATACAGAAGATGATGATTGGGAAGAAGAGATAACAGTTCCTAATAAGGGTTCATATGCTCCTAAGGTAATAAAGGCAAAAAAAGAAAGTGATGAAGCATTTGCACAAATATTATATATAATAGAAACATACTTTAAAAGATGTATTACAAGCAAAGAAATTCAATCACTTATGTACATATACGACCAGCTTAAGTTTGCACCAGATTTATTAGAATATCTTATTGAATATTGTGTATCTGCTGATAAGAAGAATGTTAATTACATGGAAGCAGTTGCTATTGATTGGTATCAACGAGGAATTAAGACAGTGGCTAATGCAAAAGAAGAGGCAATAGATTTTAATTCTTTATATATATGTGTGTTAAAACAACTTGGAATTCCTAGAAGAAAACCTACACAAATAGAAACAGATTATATTGATACATGGTATAATGGCTATGCATTTGATAAAACAGTTATATTAGAAGCATGTAAAAGAGCTATAACCAATAATCCTCAATCAGCAAATTTTGCTTATGTAAATGGAATACTTGAAAGTTGGCACAAAAGTAATGTAAGAAAATTATCTGATATAGATGAGTTGGACAAGAAGTGGCAAGAAGGTAAGAAGAAAATAACAAAGAAGAATCAAGTAACTAATAATCAGTTTAATAATTTTACTCAAACAAAAATGGATGATAAATTAGATATGTTAGACAAGTTGTTTTTAGATGATATAAATGCTAATTAATAGAAAGAGGTCAATATGGCAGTAAACGGAGCAGAATACGATAAAATAATGCAAGAATATAATTTGACACGTATTAAAAATATGCGTAAGTCAGATGATAGGTTATATGCTATATATGATGAAATACCTAGAATACGTGAGATTGATGAAATAATATCAACAAGTTCTATTAAGGCAGCAAAGGATAAGATAAAAGGTATTGAAGTAGACTATGAGCTTATTAAGAAAAATAATGAAACTCTTAGATTAGAGAGAATTAATATTTTACAAGAAAAAGGTTATAGTAGTGACTATCTTGATTCTATATATACATGTGTTAAATGTAAGGATACAGGATATATTAATGAAACGCCCTGTATCTGTTTAAAACAAAAAGTAACAGAGAACCTGTATAAAGAATCAGGAATTATTAATCTATTAGATGAAGAAAACTTTAATACATTTTCTTATGATTTTTATAGTGGAGAATTAGATGGCACCCATCAATATTCACCAAGGGAGAATGCAATAAATATAGTTAATAAGGCACAAGCATTTGTTAGTGAATTTGAAATGAGTACTGACAACTTATTAATTCGAGGTGAGACAGGTCTAGGAAAAACATTTTTATCAAACTGTATTGCCAAAGAATTAATGGATAAAGGTCATACAGTATTGTATGTTACAGCGAATAATCTATTTGAGAAAATTATATCTGATGTTGTTATGAATAAAGATAGTAATGAGAAGAGTAAGCAATTATATAAAAATGTATATGAATATGAATTATTGATTATAGATGATTTGGGAACTGAGTTTACAAATTCATTTGTAAGTAGTCAATTTTTTCAATGTATAAATACACGACTTCAAAATAAAAAATCAACTATAATATCAACTAATTTATCTATGAAAGAGCTAAGTGCTAGATATTCTGAAAGAGTTACATCTAGAATAGTAGATAATTATACAGTATTTGAATTTTATGGAGAAAATATAAGATATCAAAAAGCAATAAATAGATTACAGAAGGAAAAATAGAACAAATTGCTATTGACTATTTACGAGTTAAATGGTATATATTTTTAGGGCGTAAGCCTATTGAGATAAATATATTATATATAATATAAAACATACACCTATGGAGGAAAATACAATGCCAGACGAGAGTAGATTAGAGACTATACCAGTGGGTAAATTAGGAATAATCGCACTTCAAAGTTGCAAGGAGCTAGGAGAAAATGTAGACAACTACTTAGTAAGATGGAGAGCAGAGAGACAAAATGAGCATAAATCAACTATAGCATTTCATGGTTACGAAAAGGATACATATTTAGTTAATTCTAAATGTCCACGTTTTGGTTCAGGCGAAGCAAAAGGTATAATTACTGAAAGCGTTAGAGGAAAAGATTTATATTTATTAGTAGATGTAGGAAATTACAGCTTAGAATATTCTTTATGTGGGCATAAATGTATGATGTCACCAGACGATCATTATCAAGATTTGAAAAGAGTTATAGCTGCAATTGGTGGTAAGGCTCGTAAAATCACTGTGATTATGCCATTTTTATATGAAAGTCGTCAGCATAAGAGAAGCACTAGAGAATCTCTAGATTGTGCTTTAGCATTACAAGAACTAGTAAGTCTTGGCGTTGATAATATAATTACATTTGATGCTCATGATCCAAGAGTACAAAATGCAATTCCGTTAAATGGTTTTGAAAATATAAGACCTACATATCAATTTGTAAAATCATTACTTAGATCTACAGGAGATTTAAAGTTTGATAAAGAAAATATGATGGTAATAAGTCCTGATGAAGGAGCTATGAATAGAGCAATATACTTTGCAAATGTTATAGGCGTAGATGTAGGAATGTTCTATAAGAGACGTGATTACGCAACAGTAGTTAACGGAAGAAATCCAATAGTTGCTCATGAGTTCTTAGGAGATTCAGTAGAAGGTAAAGATGTTGTTATTATTGATGACATGATTTCTTCAGGTGAGAGTATGCTAGATGTAGCAAAAGAGCTTAAGAGAAGAAAAGCTAAGAGAGTATATGCATTATGTACATTTGGTCTATTTACAAATGGACTTAAAGTATTTGATGATGCATATGAAAATGGAATTATAGAGAAGGTTATTACAACTAACCTTACTTACCAAACTCCAGAATTATTATCAAGAGAATGGTATGAATCAGCAGATATGTGTAAATATGTTGCACTTATTATAGACAATCTTAACCACGATGCATCTATTAGTGGATTACTTGATCCAACAGAGAGAATTCAAGCTCGTATTAGTGAATATAGAGAAAAAGGTACTATTTCAGAAAATTATATAAAGTAAATTGTAAAAGAGTGGCTAGTCCACTCTTTTATTTGATATAATAAGTAAATGAGTACTGTGAGAAAAACAAGTGCATATACCCATGTATTTATATTGACATATAAAAAATATGGTGTTATAGTTGTTATAGAACAAAAACAAGGAGGTAGTTTACTATGAATGCAGAGAAATTTACTAAAAAGTCTCTTGAAGTAATTGAAAATTGCGAGAGATTAGCCTACGAATATAATAATCAAGAAATAGATCAAGAGCATATTTTGTACAGTTTAATATCAGTAGATGAAAGTTTAATAGCTAAGTTAGTTGAGAAGATGGATATTAATCTAGACCAATTTTCTAAGGAATGTGAGAAACTTGTTGCCTATAGACCTAAGGTTTCTGGAGGTAAACTATTTACTAGTGAAGATTTTACTAGAACATTAATGGAATCAGAGAAAATATCTAAAGATATGTCAGATGAGTATGTCTCTGTTGAGCATATGTTTATTGCAGTTATTAATAGACCTAATAAAGCTGTTAAGGGTCTGATTATGGGATATGGAATTACAAGAGAAAGATTTTTAAAGGCACTAGCAGAGGTTAGGGGCAATAAGAGAGTTGAAAGTGATAATCCTGAAAGCTCCTATGATTCCCTTGCTAAGTATGGATATGATTTGGTAGAGAGAGCTAGGCAGCAGAAACTTGATCCTGTAATAGGTCGTGATAATGAAATAAGAAATGTAATTAGGATTCTTTCAAGAAAGACAAAGAATAATCCAGTTCTTATTGGTGAGCCTGGTGTAGGTAAAACTGCAGCAGTAGAAGGTCTTGCACAGAGAATAGTAAGAGGTGATGTTCCTGATGGACTTAAAAATAAGAAAGTATTTGCCTTGGATATGGGTGCGTTAATAGCTGGTGCAAAATACAGAGGTGAATTTGAAGAACGTCTTAAAGCAGTATTAGATGATATAAAAGATAGTAACGGTGAAATTATTTTATTTATTGATGAGTTACACACAATAGTAGGAGCAGGAAATACTGATGGCTCACTTGATGCAGGTAATATGCTTAAACCAATGCTTGCTAGAGGCGAATTGCATTGTATAGGTGCTACAACTTTAGATGAATATAGAAAATACATCGAGAAAGATGCAGCCTTAGAGAGACGTTTCCAACCTGTTATGGTAAATGAACCTACAGTTGAAGATACTATTTCAATATTAAGAGGACTGAAAGAGCGATATGAAGTATACCATGGTGTTAAGATAACTGATAGTGCGTTGGTTACAGCAGCTACATTATCTAATAGATATATAGCAGATAGATTTTTACCTGATAAGGCAATAGATTTAGTGGATGAGGCTTGCGCAATGATTAAAACTGACCTTGATTCTATGCCAGCAGAATTAGACGAAACATCAAGAAAGATTATGCAATTAGAGATAGAAGAAGCTGCACTTAAGAAAGAGGAAGATAGATTAAGTAAAGAAAGATTACAGGCATTGCAAGAAGAATTGGCAAACTTGAAAGAGGATTTTTCAAGTCTTAAAGCTACTTGGGATAATGAAAAGGCAGCAGTAGATAAGGTTAGAGTGTTAAGAGAAGAATTAGAACAAGTTAATAATGAGATTCAGATTGCCCAGAGAGAATATGATTTAAATAAGGCAGCAGAATTACAATATGGTAAGTTGCCTAACTTAAAGAAACAAATAGAAATAGAAGAAGAGAAAGTTAGAGACAAGGATTATACACTTGTACATGAAAGTGTAACTGATGAAGAGATTGCTAAGATAATAAGTAAATGGACTGGTATACCTGTATCTAAACTTACTGAAAGTGAACGTAATAAGACATTACATTTAAGTGATGAACTTCATAAGAGAGTAGTAGGACAAGATGAAGCAGTAGACCTAGTAAGTGATTCTATTATACGTTCTAAGGCAGGTATTAAGGATCCTAGCAAGCCAATAGGTTCCTTCTTATTCTTAGGGCCAACAGGTGTTGGTAAAACTGAATTAGCAAAGACTTTGGCTGCAAGTTTATTTGATAATGAACAGAATATTGTTCGTATTGATATGAGTGAGTATATGGAGAAACATTCTGTTTCTAGATTAATAGGAGCGCCTCCAGGGTATGTTGGATATGATGAAGGTGGACAATTAACAGAAGCAGTACGACGTAAACCATATTCAGTTGTATTATTTGATGAAATTGAGAAAGCTCATTCAGATGTATTTAACGTATTATTACAAGTTCTTGATGATGGTAGAATAACTGATTCTAAGGGCAAGACAGTAGACTTCAAAAATACTATTCTTATTATGACTTCTAATATTGGTTCAGCTTATCTGTTAGAGGGAATTGATAGTAATGGAAATATAACTGAAGAAACTGAAAATAGTGTTATGAATGAACTTAAGAATCATTTTAGACCAGAGTTTTTAAATCGTCTTGACGAAACAATATTATTTAAGCCATTATCAAAAGATGATATTGGTAGCATTATAGAATTATTAGTAGAGGATTTGAATAAGCGATTATCAGATAAGGAATTATCTATTGAAGTTACAGATAAAGCTAGAGCCCATATAATTGATTATGGATATGACCCTGTGTATGGAGCAAGACCACTAAAGAGATATATTCAGAAGAATGTAGAAACCTTAGTTGCAAGACTTATACTCTCTGGAAATGTTGGATTAGGTTCAACAGTTACATTAGATGTTGAAGATGACAAATTAATAGCAAAGTAGAATCATAATTAAATATCTACTATTTTGTTGACGAAATACTCATATTTATGCTATCTTACATTCGACAGTAATATTTATAATTACTATAAAGTCTTATGTTTGAAAGGGTATAGATATGAGTATTTTAAATGTAGAGCATTTAACACATGGTTTCGGAGACAGAGCAATATTTAATGATGTATCTTTTAGACTTCTAAAAGGTGAACATATAGGTCTTGTTGGTGCAAATGGTGAAGGAAAATCAACCTTTATGAATATAGTGACTAATAAACTTATGCCTGATGAAGGAAAAGTCGAGTGGTCAAAGAATGTAAGAGTTGGCTATCTTGATCAACATACTGTGCTTGAAAAGGGTATGACAATTAGAGATGTACTTAAAACTGCATTCGCTTATCTTTTTGATATGGAAGAAGAGATGAATAGTATATGTGATAAGATGGGAGAAGCTAGTCCAGAAGAACTTGAAGTTATGATGGAAGAGCTTGGAACTATTCAAGATATGCTTACTATGCATGACTTTTATATTATAGATTCAAAAGTAGAAGAAGTAGGTAGAGCATTAGGTCTTGATGAGGTTGGATTAGACAAAGACGTAACTGATTTATCCGGTGGACAACGTACCAAAGTATTGTTAGGAAAATTATTATTAGAGAAGCCTGATATACTATTGTTAGATGAGCCTACAAACTATTTGGATGTAGAACATATAGAATGGTTGAAGAGATACCTTAATGAATATGAGAATGCATTTATTCTTATATCTCATGATATACCATTCTTAAATAGTGTAATTAATCTTATATATCATATGGAGAATCAAGAACTAAATAGATATGTTGGTGATTATGATAAGTTCCAAGAAGTTCATTCGGCTAAGATGGCTCAAGTTGAGGCAGCGTATAAGAGACAACAACAAGAGATTAGTGAACTTAAGGATTTTGTTGCTCGTAATAAAGCAAGAGTATCTACAAGAAATATGGCTATGTCTAGACAGAAGAAGCTTGATAACATGGATATGATTGAGCTTGTAAAAGAGAAACCAAAGCCAGAGTTTAATTTTAAAATTGCTAGAACACCAGGTAAATATATATTCCAGACTTATGACTTAGTTATTGGTTATGATGAACCTTTATCAAAACCTCTTAATCTAGAAATGGAGAGAAATAAAAAAATAGCTATAATAGGTGCAAATGGAATTGGAAAGACAACTCTTTTAAAAAGTATTTTAGGTATAAATAAACCAATAAGTGGATATGCACAACTTGGAGAGTATTTAGAATATGGATACTTCCAACAAGAGATAACAGAAGAAAATAGAAATACCTGTTTAGAAGAGATATGGCAAGAATTTCCGTCGTACACTCAATATGAAGTCCGTTCTGCTTTAGCAAAATGTGGACTTACAACTAAGCATATTGAAAGTCAGGTTAGAGTACTAAGTGGTGGAGAGCAAGCTAAGGTTAGATTATGTAAACTAATTAATAGAGAAAGTAATGTATTATTATTAGACGAGCCTACAAATCATCTAGATGCTGATGCAAAAGAAGAATTAAAGAGAGCATTAAAAGAATACAAGGGCAGTGTTTTATTAATATGCCATGAGCCAGAGTTTTACGAAGGACTTGTAACCGACGTATGGGATTGCTCTAAGTGGACAACTAAGTTAGTGTAGTTGCAATAGAATATAGTATTAAAGATCAACAGATAGCTACAAGTTATTTGTTGGTCTTTTTTAATGGGAACATATTGTGCTTCAATAAAATATGACTAAAGTCATGTTCAGAATATATCTTTTTTCACTACCGTGAAATTAATAAAGTTGATATGATGTTATTACAATAAAGCTATAGCATAGAGGAGAGTATTATGGAAGATATAATTTTAAAAACAACAGATTTAACAAAGAAATATGATAACAAAGCAGTTGTTGATGGTTTGAATATAGAAATTAAAAAAGGTGAGATATTTGGTCTTTTGGGTCCTAATGGAGCAGGAAAAAGTACGACTATGAATATGATTTGTTCTATAGTAAGACCAACTAATGGTTCTATTGAATTGTTAGGAAAGAATCCGTGGAAGCAGAAGAAAGAAGTCATTCATAAAATTGGATACATACCTCAAGAACTTGCCATTCATGGTAATCTAAAGGCTTGGGAAAATGTTGAATTATTTACTTCCTTATATGGAATTAAGGGTACTAAACTAAAAGAAACTATAGATGAGTCTTTAGAATATGTTGGACTTTTGGAAAAAAAGAATGAATTTACAAAGAATTTTTCAGGAGGTATGAAGAGAAGATTAAATATTGCTTGTGCAATTGGACATAGTCCAGAGTTATTAATCTTTGATGAACCAACTGTAGGAATTGATCCACAATCTAGAAACTTTATTTTGGATAAGATAAAAGAGACTAACAAAAGAGGAACAACCATTATATATACTAGTCATTATATGGAGGAAGTGGAAGCAATCTGTACAAGGATAGCTATTATGGATAATGGAAATATTATTGCTTGTGGAACTAGTGAAGAATTAAAGAAACTTGTAACTAATGGAAGTGAAGACATTACATTAGAAGAAGTATTCTTATCGCTAACAGGTAAGAAGTTAAGAGATTATACAGAGTAGTGTGAAGGAGGCTAACATGATTAGATATTTAATAAAAAATAATTTTAAACTCATGTTTCGTAATACTTGGAGCCTTGTCACAATGATTTTGGGACCTGTTTTAGTAATTGCTGTATTATCAAGTGCATTTTCTGAATTAATGAAATCATATGAAAGTGTAGATGAGTTTGAAGTGGGATATAGAGTAGAAGAAAATAGTTCATTGGCTAATTATATAGAAATGATTAAAAGTGCAGGTGAGGAAAGTGGAATTGTATTTTATGAATATACAGAAGGCAAGCCCAAAAATATAATTGAAAATAAAGGACTTGCAGGATTTGTAGAATTTAATATGAATAAATATGTGTTGTATAAGAGCGCTGACTATGAAGTGGAAGGAATAACTTTAGAATATTTCTTAAGCAGAGTAATGAGTGAAAGTGTAAATACATCTCTACGAATGGTTAATCTAACAGATGAGTTAGAGGTGAAATTACCAATAAGTCAACTTGAATACATGCCAGCAATCGATGCAAAAGATTATTATGGAATCACCTTTATTATCTATTTTTGTTGGTGTGGAATGGTTTGTGCTACAGGTGTGTTAAGTAATGAGAAGAAATATGGAATAGAACGAAAGTTTCAGGTATCTAATTTGTCTGGTTTTCAGATGTATATGAGTAAATTAATACCAATTGTGTTATTGGTATCAGTAGGAATGAGTATTGCAATAATTATAACTATTTTATTTATGGGTATTCATTGGGGAAATCCATTATTATCAGCAATAATTGTTTTTAGTATGATTTTAGCAGGGACATCATTTGGTATGATGCTTTATAACATTTCTAATAATATGGTAATTACAATTATTGCTTTATTTACATTAGTTTGGATTATAGGATTTTTTGGAGGAAGTTTTGAGACATATATGTTTTCTTCTATGCCAGATATATCCAAACAATTATCTCCTATTTATCATGGAAATAGAGCATTAGTTGAACTTTCTTGTATGGGACATAGTGAATATGTAAGTAGTGCTCTTATGTACTCGGTGATAATAATTATTATCTGTTCTGCTATAGCCATAGTGGCAAGTAATATTAGAAAGAGAGGGAGAGCATGATTTCGTTAATTAAAATGAGTTTGAAATTGTTGTTAAGAAATAAGAGTTTTTTGTTTTTTCTTATAGCAGCACCTATATTATCAACATTTATTTTGAATATGAAAGTAGATCATTTGGCTTATAGAAATGATACAGATGCACATAATATAATGGAACTCGATAATTATACAGAGAAGGCAGTTTATTTAGGAAATACGTCTGCTTGCATAGTCAAAGTATATGATGCATCTGGTTCGGAGTTATCAGAATATATGTTGGATAGAATGTTAGATACAGGTATGTTCTCTGTATGTCGATGTAATGTTAGTGATATGACATGGGAAGAGGTTTTCGCTCAAGCTAAGAAGGATGCATTTGATGATAGAGCAGGAGTACTACTATATTTGAAAGAGGATTTTGATAAGGCAGTCATGGAAGGTGATTGGGAATCAGGAATACAAATCTATGATGTATCAGAAGATGAGAGACAAGAATTGTTTGAAACTGAATTAACCAATGTGTTAGAGCAGATTAAACAGGCTCAAATAATTGTAGGTGATGATAGTAGTAAGATAGTAGAAATGCTTGAAAGCATTACATCAGAAATGCCAGAAAAGAAAATTGTTACTTTAGCAGGTAAAGATGATATTGAGCTGACTGATGAAGAGACAACTCAAAGGGTACAGATTGGATATGCATTTGCATTTATTACATTAGGATTTTTGTTCTGTGGTGTCTGTGTTGCACACACTGTTATTGAAGAACAGAATAACAAAGTGTTTACTAGAGTGATGTTATCTAAGGTCAGTAATAGAGAATATTTTTTATCCAAGTTTGTGGTAGTGCTTATTATTTCTATTTTACAGACCTTAGTGTTGGGAATATGTTTGTTTGCTATTAAAGATTTAGATTTTGGAATTAATAAAGTGAGTTTTCTTCTTGTAATATTTCTACTAGGATTAATATTTAGTACATTAAGTCTTTTGCTCGGAGTATTACTAGGAGATGTAATGAGTTCCAATTATGCTGTATTTGCCATATGGAGCATTTCTGCATTGTTAGCAGGATTGTATTTTCCTCTAGATGACACTTCATTGGCACTTGAAGCAATTTCCTACTTGATGCCACAACGCTGGTTTATGAATGCTTCCGAACTGTTATTGGCAGGGGACAAAGGAGCATATTCTATGCTATTATATGTTACAGTGGCTTACTTAATTGTAATCATCAGTATAGGGAGTGTTGGACTTAAGATAAGAAGAAGTGAAGCATAGAAGAATGATAAGGAAGGAATAGACTATGGGTGAACGATTTAGAGAACACTATTTTCTAGCAGTTCGAATGGGATTGTTAATTATATTGGAAATATATATTGTTTTATCACAGTCTATATTAACAGGGGCATCTGCTGGGGTGCTCCTGCTTCTTGCATTATTTGTAGGAACTATGGCAGGAAAAGAACTAGTAGAGAAACATAAGAAAATAATCTTTTTTATTATGTCTACAATATTGTTGTTTGTAATGATATTGGTAATGGGAAAAGAGTTCTTGCTGTTGGGAATATTCTTGTGCTATGAGATTCTTTCATATATAAGACCTAAAATATTTTGGTATTTCACGCCCCTTGTAGCCACACTCGTTTCAAGCGGAATAAATGTATATATACAAGTTGTTATAGTGTTGTTAATAGGTATTATTTATATTCAACATGACTTTATTATTGAATCCTATAAAAAGCAAACTAAGGAAGATAATATTTTGGAACAGCATTTAAAACGAAATATGTATCAGCGAGAAAATGAAATGCAAGAAGAAATCAGAAAAAGTTTGCTGTTAGTAGAAAATCAAGTTTTGGAAGAAAGAACTAAGCTTTCCCAGACCTTACATGATAAACTAGGACATAACATTAATGGTTCTGTTTATCAGTTGGAAGCAGTTAAGGTATTAATGGATAAGGAACCAGAGGCATCAAAGAAAATGATACAGGCAGTTATTGATCAGTTAAGAAGTGGAATGGATGAGATTCGTACTATCTTAAGAAAAGAGCATCCGAAGAAATATAAACTAGCTATAGTACAATTAGAAAAGTTATGTGAGAATTGTAGGCAAAAAGGTGTGGATGTTGTATTAAATACAGAAGGTGAGTTGGCACAGATATCAGAGAAATATTTAGAAATTATTTTGGATAATGTGTATGAGTCTGTATCCAATTCTATGAAATATGCTAAATGTACAAAGATTGAAATATCAATATATGTTATGAATCAGATGATTCGCTGTAGTATATCTGACAATGGTGTTGGTTGTGAAAAGATTGTGGATGGGATGGGAATCTCAGGTATGCGTAGAAGAGTTAGAGAAGTGAATGGAATATTAGATTTTGATTCTAATGTAGGATTTACGATAAATATGTTATTACCTTTATAGGGGAGGAATTTATGGACAAGATTAAAGTAATTATTGCTGATGATAGTGATTTTGTTAGAGATGGAATGAGAATTATTCTTGATGTAGATGATGATTTTGAAGTAATTGGCTGTGCTGACAATGGAAGAGATGCTATTGAAATTGCTAAGAGAACGCCAGCGGATATTTTTCTAATGGATATTCAAATGCCAGAAATGGATGGTATTGAAGCGACAAAATATATTGTGGAAAATAATCTTGGTAAAGTGCTAATTCTTACTACCTTTGATGATGATGACTTAGTGCAAAATGCAATTCATAATGGTGCAAAAGGATATTTAATTAAAAATCACACACCAGAGCACTTAAAACAAATGATTAAATCTGTATATAATGGAACAGGAGTAATGGAAGAGAATATTTTAGAAAATCTTGCAAAGCTTACTGAGATAAAAACAAATGGATTTCACGAGGAAGGATATACTGATAGAGAATTGGATATTATTAAAGCTGTTGCAGAGGGACTTTCTAATAAAGAAATAGCGAGTAAATTATTTATTACGGAAGGTACTGTGAAGAATTATATTACAACAATATTGGCTAAAGAGAATTTATCACATAGAACCGCACTAGCGGTATATTACCTTACAGGAAAGAAACAAGAGTAACAAATAATGCTTAACTTTTGTGTAGATTATTTTAATGCCCTATGGTATAATTTACGCCATAGGCTATAGATTAAGCCAACTATTAAAGAGATCGTGGAGGATAATAAAATGTACAGTTTTGATGAAGTATCAGGTTTTGACCCAGAAGTAGCAGCAGCTATGAATGATGAGATAGGCAGACAAAATGATAATATAGAGCTTATTGCATCTGAAAATATTGTAACAAAGGCAGTTATGGCTGCAATGGGGAGTCCTTTAACAAACAAGTACGCAGAAGGTTATCCAGGAAAGAGATATTACGGTGGATGTGAGCATGTTGATGTTGTAGAGACATTAGCAATTGATAGAGCTAAAGAGTTATTTGGTTGTGATTATGCAAATGTTCAACCACATTCAGGTGCTCAAGCAAACATGGCAGCATTTTTTGCTATGATGGAGCCAGGTGATACTTTTATGGGTATGAATCTTGCGCATGGAGGACATTTAACTCATGGATCAC
>JAVBSN010000005.1:0-7928 GCA_031547045.1 Lachnospiraceae bacterium | reverse complement strand
TATGGGGAGCATATAGTCAAGTTGCAGATAAAGGTAAATTAGCTCAATTAGCAGCAAATAATATAGATCCAGATTCTAATATGTTTAAATTCTTAGAATATATTAATACTAATAAAGATAGCAAGAACAATGTATTAGTTGGATTTAATTATACAGATACTACTAGAGTAACAAATAGTGATATTAATGTATATGGAAAAACTGTTACAGCGGATGTAGAAGTATTTAATAAACAAACAGAAGATTCTTTGGTAACACTTATTAATGAATCTGAGATAAGACCAAGTTTTGAAATTACTAAGTGTCCAGCAGAATATATTGAAGGTGATACAAATACTTATATTAATTATGATTCAGATGTTGGAACTAATTTTACTTTTAAAATTGATAATTCAACAGGTGCTAATTATGTAGTAGAGTTATATGTGGATGAAGATGGTAATGGATTGTTTTCAGAGGATACAACTCCAGATTCTACTACTAAATTAATAGAATGGAAGGCATCAACTGCAAGTACTGGTGGAACAGGAACGTTAACATATAACCTTGAAAATCCAGATTTTTATGGATTAAAAAACTGGAAATTACTTGTTAAAAAAGTTAATAGCGTAGCAGATATTAATCTAAGTGGACCATCTAATGGTATTGTTGTTGCATATTATACAGGTAATGCAAGATATAAGAGAAAAGATGACGTTGATAAAAAAGAAGTTAGAATATTACAAGTGTTTGGTGCTCTTAAAGGTTCACCAAAATGGACTGATGGACATTCATTACTATTATGTACAGAATGTCAACATACAGGTACAGTAAATAATATAAATATGTTCTATCATGGATATAACGGTCATGGAACTCCTAGTGATTATTTAAATGCATATGGAACACTAGCTGAATATAAGTCAAAATGGGCAAATGCGGCAGTTGATATTGGTGTTCATAAACATAACTTTGGTATTGTAAAATATGATACAATGACTGATACGGATGATTGGCATTCTAACTTTGCTGATATTCTTAAAGAAGATTATGATTTTGAGTTAGACATTATGTCTGTAGAAGAATATGAAGAATTAGTTAAGACTGTAAGTACTCAAACAGAAGCACAACGTTTAAATAATGTTGATTTAGCGGATCAAGCATATAGTGATTATATATCTGCTAAGATGGCTTTGGAAGCATCAGGTACAGAAGTAGCGTTAAGAAAACTTATGGAAGACGCACTTACAAGTAATGATAATAGTATAAATACTATAGATTTTAAACATATTCTAGAGTCAAGAGAATATCATGAAATATTCTATTGTAATCCTACCGGATATAATGCAACATCATCATTAACAGGTATGCCACGTTTACTTGAAATAGTAAATGCATATAATCATTATATTTCATACCAAGATGATGTAATAAATGCATATAATCAATATAAAGAATATTCAAATAAATCATTTACTAGTGAAGAATGGTTAGTGAAGAATTATAATATGGTAGTATTAGGATTTTCAGAAGATTTTGGTGGTAGAGATTTAACTGATCAAGCATGTGAAGACTTATTAGCATATGAAGCAGCAGATGGTAATATACTTACTACTCATGATACTACAGCTAAGTATGCAGAAGCAGGTTCTGTAAATCTTACATATCATTTAGCAGATGTATTTGGTATGGATAGATTCCATGCAACTGTTAACAGTGTTGGACTTACTGAATCAGATACTAGTGCAAGAACTATGAATGCTAGAGTATCACCTTCAGCGACATCAAGTTGGTCAGCATATTATGATATATCAACATCAAATACTGATTATGAAGTAACATTTAAACTAAAAAATGATAATAATGGTAATTACGATTGGAATTTTGATACAGTAGGAACTCCGGTTGCGGGAAATGTACATTCTAATTTAACTGAGGCTATACAAATATCTGTACATGTATATAAAAGTGATGGTGTAACACCTATAGTAGGATACACAGTATCAGCAACTATTAATAATACACCATATGTAGGAGTTACAGATGCATCAGGAACTGCTATTATTACTATTCCACAAAATGTAGTAACAACAACATCAACAGTTAGTAAATATATTAATTATAACTATTTAGATGATTCAAGAACAATACATGGTGTAGTATATCCAAAATATTTTGTTAGCAATATAGCTACTAGTGGTTCAATTGGTCTTTGGGCTGATACTATGAGAGCTGGTATGGGAGCTGGAATAATAGATTCTATTGGATATAATACTAGTATTGCTCGTACAGATTCTAAAAATATATACTCTAGTTCACAGTATCCAAATACTAGAATATATAAATATGCAGATTATATATATAATGCAGCAGAATCTTGGGACGGTGGAATTAAGAGTACAGTAGGTAATATAGGTAATATCTCTGGTACAAGTAAAGCTTCACAAGTAAATCATGGTATTGTTACAACATACCCATTCTATATTAGTAAGCAGTTAGACATTAGTAATACTCATGCTCAAACTTTAGCACTAGATATGGAAGATGAAGAAATGATAGTATGGTATACCTTAGCAGGTTCTGGTAATACATCACCTAAAGATAAGGGTAAATCTAAAACACATTCTTCATTGTATGCAGCTTCACCATATGATGGTATGGATAGTTACTATATTTATACAAAGGGCAATATAACATATTGTGGTGCTGGACATTCGATTATAACAGGTGCTAGTACTGATAACAATGATGAGCGTCGTTTATTCATTAATGTTATTGTAAACAGTGTAAGAAATGCTAAAGCAAAACCAAAGGTAACATTGTATGATCCAGGTGCATTAAAACCGGCACCAACAAAGGATGGTAAGATTGGATTAAATGATTCAGGTGTATATGAAATACCAGTGGAAAGAAAAGATGAAAAGCCAAAATTTGACTATATAGTTAAGGTAGATAATACAGCAACTATAGAAGAAGTTAAGATATACTATGATTTAGATTATGGTACTAGAGATACTATTACAGGTAAATATAATTACTCTGATAAATATGTAGCAAATAATAATCATCCATTAATATTAGAATATAAGAGTGCTGATATTACAAATGGTGAAAAGAAGTTACTTAGAGAATCAGATTATGGACCAGGAATAACCCCTATGGAATACTTTGATAGTTATGGTGGAAATTACACTTACATAGTTATTATGGTAAGGGATTCTTTAGGTCAGGTATCTTATACACGTATTAAGATTTATCATGTATTAGAATTATTTGATTTAACTTTCGAAGATGCAGATTCATTTAATGCAGAAGTTATAATAAAACAAAAATATAGTATATAATATTTTAGAGGTAGGTGTTTAACCTACCTCTTTTTATGTATATACATATTTATTGTTATTGAGAAATTTTTTCTATTATAGTAATATATACTATATGTAAAGTATTATGTATAAGTGTTATGAAAATACATTATTAATGTATTTAGAAAGGTATAGTTATGTTTGAAAAATTTTATCCAAGAGAAATGTATAAGACTACATATGATATAGATTTTCAAAAATATTTTGAAAAAGGATATAGAGGAGTAATCTTTGATATAGATAATACATTGGTGCCACATGATGCTGATATTGATGATATATCAAAGGAGTTTATTAGAAAATTAAAAGATATAGGTTTTAAGATATGTCTATTGTCAAATAATGATGAAGAAAGAGTATCTGGATTTAGCAATAAGTTAGGTGTTGATTTTATTCATAAAGCGTGGAAACCTTCTAGAAAAGGTTATATTAAAGCTATGAATGTACTAGATACTAATCTTGATAACACATTATTTGTTGGAGATCAAATATTTACAGATGTATGGGGAGCAAATAGAACAGGTATATATAGTTTGTTAGTAAGACCGCTTAATCCCAAAGAAGAGATACAGATCGTATTAAAGAGGATACCTGAAAAATATATAATACGTAGATTTACAAAGAAACAAGCTAAAAATAATAAGTAAATTGCAAATTTGTAATAAGGATATACTATACTCTTTATAAAGGAGAATTATCTATGAATATAGATGGAAATACAAGATTATTAGGATTAATAGGTAATCCAGTAGAACATACAATGTCACCAATAATTCATAATACAATTAGTGAAAGAACGAATATTAATAATATATATATTCCTTTCAAAGTAGAAGAGGATGCATTATCTAATGCCATAAAAGGAGCATATGCACTTAATATACTTGGGTTAAATATAACTGTGCCATATAAGAATGCGGTTTTAGATGAACTTTCTGGTATAGATGATATAGCAAAATATATTGGAGCAGTAAATACATTAGTAAGAACTGAAGATGGTTATAAAGGATATAATACAGATATGTTAGGTTTATTAAAAGCAATAACTTCAGAAAATATATGTTTAAAAGATAAAAAAGTAATTATTTTAGGAGCTGGTGGTGCTGCAAGAGCTGTTGCATATATGTGTCTTATAGAAAAGGCAAGTAAGGTATATATTTTAAATAGAACCCTTGATAATGGTAAAAATATAGCTGATGATATGAATAAAATTTTAGGTAAGGATACATCTACATTTGAAGCTATGGAATTAGATAAATATAATTCACTTGGTAACAATAGGTATATTGTATTTCAAACAACTTCAGTAGGATTATCTCCAAATAATGATAAATGTATAATAGAAGATAGTGAATTTTATAAAAATGTTGAGGTAGGTATTGATTTAATATATAATCCGGCTGTTACACGTTTTATGGAGTTAGTGCAGAAATCAGGTGGGAGAGCTGTTAATGGCTTAAAAATGCTTTTATATCAAGGAGTAATTGCTTATGAATTGTGGAATAATATACAAGTAAGTGAAGAACTTTGCAATGAAATATATACTAAATTATATAGAGGTATACATGGAATTAATAATAATATAATTTTAATTGGATATATGGGTTCGGGAAAAACTACTGTAGGAAAAGAATTAGCAAATAGTATAGGATATAATTTTATTGATACTGATGCATTAATTGAAGAAATAGAAGGTATGTCTATTAATAGCATTTTTAAAGATAAGGGAGAAGATTACTTTAGAAAATTAGAAACAACAGTTATTCAAGATTTAGTTATGACGACACAGAAAACAGTATTTTCTACAGGAGGAGGTTTACCTATAAATAAAGAAAATGCTAACCTTATAAAGCAATTAGGAACTGTAATATATCTTAAGGCTGATGTTAATACTATATGGGAAAGAGTAAGATATACTACAACAAGACCTATATTGGATTGTGAAGATCCATATAGGAAGATTATAGAGACTCTTGAATATAGAGAAGAATTTTATAATTATGCAAGTGATTATATAGTTAATGTTGATAATATAAATGTTATAGAAATTGTTAATAATATAAGAGATATTATATAAATTAGTTGTATGAAAGGAAGATAATATGAAAATATTAGTTATTAATGGTCCCAATATCAATTTTCTTGGAATAAGAGAGAAGGGTATATATGGACAAGAGGATTATGAGAGACTTTGTAATATAATATATGATAAAGCATCAGCAATGAATATTGATATTGAAATATTTCAAGATAATTGTGAAGGAAAGATAATTGATAAGATTCAAGAAGCTTATCATGATAATGTAGAGGGTATAGTAATTAATCCAGGAGCATATACGCATTATAGTTATGCTATAAGAGATGCATTAGCGTCTGTTTCTATGCCTATAATAGAGGTACATATATCTAATGTACATAAAAGAGAAGAATTCAGACATACATCTCTTACTGCACCAGTATGTACAGGACAAGTAGTAGGATTAGGGCTTAATGGATATTTATATGCAATGGAGGCAATTGCAAATATTTTAGAAGATAAGAGATAATTATATGAGACTTAGTAGATTACGTAAATTATTTATAGAATTAAATTTAGATGCTATTTTAATAACTGATAAGTATAATATGCATTATTTTTCAGGATATACAGGTGGAACAGGATATGTATTGGTTACAAGTAGTAATGTATATATACTTACAGACTCTAGATATACAGAACAAGCGTCCTTAGAAAGTAAAGGCTCTATAATATATGATGTTGGAAATAGATCTTATAGTAGGCTAATTAAGACCATTATAGATGAAGGTAATATAAAGGAATTAGGATTTGAAAATCTTAATATTGGATATAATACATTTTTTCAATTAAATAAGGTTTGTGAAGATATTAACCTTATATCGGTAGATAATAAGGTTAGTATATTAAGATGTGTAAAATCTAGAGAAGAAATTTTATTAATTAAAGAAGCAGAGAGTATTGGTGATACAGCATATTCTCATATATTAGATTATATTATAGAGGGTACATCAGAGCGAGATATTGCTGTAGAATTAGAGTATTTTATGAAAAAATCAGGAGCAAATGGCTTAAGTTTTGATACAATTGTTGCATCTGGAACTAATTCTTCTATGCCTCATGCTATGGTAACTGATAAGAAAATATCAGTAGGGGATTTTGTTACAATGGATTTTGGTTGCATATATAGAGGATATTGTTCTGATATGACAAGGACAGTAGCTTTGTCAGGATGTAGTAGAGAGCAAGAAAATATATATGATATTGTGTTAGAAGCACAGGAAGCAGCAATTTCAGAAATAAAAGCTGGTGTATTGTGTAGTTATATAGATTCTATAGCTAGAGATATTATTAGTGATGCAGGTTATGGGGAGTATTTTGGACATGGATTGGGTCATGGAGTTGGATTAGATATTCATGAAGAACCTAGATTTTCACCTAAATGTGATGTTGTATTAGAACCTAATATGGTGATTACAGTTGAACCAGGTATATATTTGCCAGGAAAATTTGGAGTTAGAATAGAAGATTTAGTAGTAGTAACAGAAGATGGATATGAAAACTTAACAAATTCATATAAAGAACTTACTATTTTATAATTAAGAGGAGAGGGATAAATGAGTAAATTAGCTAGTAATGATATGGAATTTATATTTTGTGAAATCAAAAGTATATTATTAAAATCAAAAGTATTAAAATACTTAAGAAATCATTCTAAAGAGTATAATGCAGATGATATTAAAGAGATACTTGAGTATCATAATGGCAAGATTAAATTAGGATTATTTCCTGTGTTTCTAGAAAAAACATATGATAAAAGTGAAGTAAAAATAGAAAAAGATAAAGAGACAGGATTATTCTATACTTATCACAATGATAAGAAAATGTATTTTAGAAGAAAGTACAAATCAGCATATAGAGCTCAAAGGTACTATAATAATTTACGTATGGAACAAGATATAAATTCACCGCATCGTTATTTAACAGATAAATTTAACCCTAATGATAATAGTATAGTATTAGATATAGGTGGAGCAGAAGGATTCTTTTCATTAGATGTAATTGATAAAGCAAAAAAAATATATATATTTGAATGTGATAATGATTGGATAGAAGCTTTAAAAAATACTTTTAAAGAATATGGTGACAAGGTTGAAATTGTTAAAAAATATGTATCATCTAAAACAGATGAAAACAATATAACTATTGACGATTTTATTAAAGAGAAAGAAATTAGTGGTGAAGATATATTTATTAAGATGGATATTGAAGGAGCTGAATTAGAGGCTATACAGGGTGCTACAAATACTATTATAAATAATAATGTAAGTATGGCTGTATGTACATATCATAACCAAAATCATGAAGAAGAAATAAGAAAAATATTTAAAGATTACAATATGGAATCTTCAAATGGATATATGTTATATTACTATGATTTTGAATTTTTAGAGCCATATATAAGGCGAGGTGTATTACGTATATATAATTGAAATTCATAGATTTAGAAAAAATAGTTGAAATGTAAGGTTATTTATTATAAAATGTTGGTTATGAGATTGATTTTT
>JAVBSN010000103.1:0-11805 GCA_031547045.1 Lachnospiraceae bacterium | reverse complement strand
TACGGTGAAGTTTACTACCTGCACTCATTGCATCCTTAAAAGAACCGGCTCCTGTTCTATTATCTATATCTCCTGATACTAATATAAACTCTACCAGATTTCTAACTGATATTTTAATATTATCCATAAGACTCCTTGATTGGTAATGATATATCATATCCACTAAACTCGCAAATACCTCGCTAAGTAATAATAGTATATATAATTTGTTTTGATAAATTATTAGCTGTACCCTTATCCACTAGAATCTCAACTAGCTTAAGTCCAAAATCTATAGCTGTTCCTAATCCTCTACTTGTTATAAATTGTCCATCTACTACAACATTATCTAATAAATATTCTGCTTTTTCAAGCCCTGTTTCATTACCTGGATAACATGTTGCTTTTCTACCATCAAGCAATCCCAAACCACCATATACGATTGGTGCTGCACATATTGCTGATAGATATTTACCCTTCTCATAGTACTCCATAATTAATTTTGCTAGTCCTTGATGAGCTGCCAAATTAGTTGTTCCCGGCATTCCTCCTGGAAGCATTAACATATCTGCTTCTTCCACTATATCATCAAACATAATATCTGCTTTTATACACACATTATGCGAACTTACTACTTCTAAGCTGTCTGTTACTGATACTATTACTGTCTCAATACCAGCCCTCCTTAATAAATCTATTGCTGTTAAAGCTTCTACTTCTTCATAACCTTGTGCTAAAAATGCATATACTTTTTTCATAATTACCTCCTTAAATAAAACATTCAACTATGCTATAATATCTACAAATTATTGTATCAAATATTAATCGATGAAAGGACTTACCCTATGGAAATCGAAAAAAAATACCTTATACCAACTATACCGGAAAATATAGAACAATATCCATTCATTAGTATAGAACAAGCATATATATGTACCTCTCCTGTCCTACGCATTAGAAAGAGATCTGACCAATATATATTTACTTACAAATCTGCTGGTTTAATGTCTAGAGAAGAGATTGAAACTTCACTTACAGAGGAAGCCTATTATCATCTTCTTTCAAAAGCTGATGGTAATGTTATTACAAAAACTAGATACCTTATACCTACTGACAATAATCTAACTATAGAGTTAGATATATTTCATGGTTGCTTTGAAGGTTTAGTTCTTGCTGAAGTTGAATTTGAGGATGAAGAATCTGCCTTATCTTATACTCCACCTAGTTGGTTTGGTGAAGATGTAACTTATTCTTCAAAATATCATAACTCCACTCTTAGCACTAGCGATCCTTCAACTTACTCTTATAAATAAGCACTTACATCACCTTTATGCGCTAATATTCCGCCATTAAGTATAAATGCAGTTATAACTACTGAAGCAAATGACATAATCATATTTATGCCTATTCCACCTACAACTGCTGCTATGGTTGAAGCCACATGGCCTAATGTTTGTGCATAAAGTGCTAACTCAAATATCTTCCAATAACTTAAGTCTATCTTCAATAATCTACTAAAGTTATTTCCTATAAACGCAAATATCAATCCTATTATTAAATATCTTATAAGTGCAAATATAAATGTTGATAATATCATAAATCCAATATATACATATATAAATGGTATCAGATTTGCAAAAGCCTGATTATCAAATCTAGTTATTTTCATATCAGACCATGTTGTTTCCATTACCATTCCACCAGCAACCATAATCATACTGTCTTTTCCTATGCATATAGTTGCCATCTTCTCTTCATCAGTTAAATCCTCCATAGTATACTTATCAACTCTAGAATCTGCCTTAATTGTATATCCACCTATTACTGCATTAAATGGCTTTTCAATTTGAAATTCATTATTTTCAATCACAAATGCTGGTATCTTATCCATTATAACTGATGTTAGTCCATCTTTGCTTGCAATCCATGCTCCTATGGGCATTCCAACCCTTATTACAGTTGTAAAAATCAATAAAATTATTGTATATATAATAATATTTACAACTTTTAATTTTGATAATTTATTATAAAACTTGGGTTTAAACATTGCATAATAAAATTGTTCTAATATTTTTATCTTTTCTTCTGCCATCATAACACCTATTCAGTAACTACTTTTGGAAATTTTATAGTAATTACTGTTCCTTTTCCTTTTTTACTGGCTATTTCAATATCTCCATCAATACTTTCGATTCTCTCTCTCACATTTAGAATACTAGTAAATGTATCCTTCTTTATATTATTTACATCAAAACCTACACCATTGTCAATAATTTGAACGGCATAACTGTCTTTACGCTCATAACTTCTAACAACTACTGTACCTTCATAATCTCTTCTACCAAGTCCATGCTTTATAGCATTTTCAACTAAAGGCTCTATACTATGTGATGGCACTTTAAAATCTATAACTTTATCCTCAATACTAACTGTTAATTTACTATATCTAAGCTTCTCAATATATAGATATGAACGTATATGCTCAAGTTCTTCTCTAAAATCAACCATATTACTGTCTTCATTTAATGCATTAAATTTGTATCTTATATACTTTGATAAGTTAACTAGTACCGATTGGGAAGTCTCTGAACCACTCTTAACAAATCCTAGTGTAAGCTTAAGCGCTGCAAATATAAAATTAGGATTAAGTGAATCAAGAGCTAATTTTTTCTGACGTTTTATTTGTTCTTCTTCACTTTCCTTTTTCTTATCTGATTTTAATAATACATACCTTTCTGTTACTACTAAGATACACAATACATATATAAATAATCCCACCCTTAAAACTATTTCACTTGCTCCCTTAGTGCTGTTAAACATATTTAAAATTACTGATATAACTATAAATACTATTAATACTATATTAGAAATAACATTATCTCTTAAACTTTTCTTTCCGAAAGTAATAATTGCTGTACTAAGCATTAATGTTATTATAATCAAACCTATAACAATAAGTACCTCTATAAAGAGAGTATATTCTACATAATCACATAGCCCCATTATTTGAAATACAGTTGATGTTATAAAACTTGTTATATACATCCAGATACCATAATCTATAATTCTAATTATTCTCTTCTTGTCGGCAAAGCATCTAACATACATTAGATATGCTATTGGTATAATCTGTATCGCCAATGCCTTAATAAGCCATATAGCATACATATTATTAGTGAATAATTGGACTAATCTATTATCACACACACTCCATATTGAAGTTATCATTAAAAACACTACCAAATATCCAAAGGCAGGATGTTCTTTTCTATGTCTACCCATAAAGATATATATAATTATAGCTGCAATGCTAAATACAACTAACAATACTGACATAATAAATGTAGCTGCATTTTCTTGCCATATTGTATATAACACATCACCCTTATTACCATAATTAATTATAGGTAGTTTCCCACTATATTTACTATAATTCGATAAAAATGTTATAGAAATATTTCCACCTTCATAATCACTAGAAACATCTGCCATGTTATATACAGGAACACTAGATTTACCAAATGCTCTCTTTTCATTAACACCATATGAATACACAACATTATCATCTATACTAACTTCTACTGCCTGAAATTCTGACGCAAAAAATAATACCGTATTGCCGTCCACATCTTCTGGCACTTTGTGAGTTATAGTAACAGTATCTCCTGCTTTAACATCTGCATTATAAGGAAGTGTTATTACAGAATCTCCTCTTTCTTCATCAACTAATATCCATGAATCATCAAAATCATAATAACTACCCGCCTCTAGAGGTGCTTCACCATTGTTATGAAGGGTAACTCCACCTATAACAACAATTAGAGTAGTAACGACACACAGTATAAGTAATATAATATTCAATTGAAATCTAGTTAAATTATGCATATATTATCATCCTATATAATATTATAATGTTTTAAGGCACACTCTATGCCATCCTCTTCAATATCCTTAGTAACATATTCCACTACATCATATAATTCTCTAGAACTATTTCCCATAGCAATACTATGTGGAACATATTTTAACATAGATAAGTCATTATTGCTATCTCCTATTGCATAGCAGTTTTCTAATGAAACATCAAAATATCTTTGCAAAAACTCTATTCCTGTTGCTTTTGAAAAGCCTAGAGGAACTATTTCTGCCATATTACTTCCTCTATCTATATAATCAAAATGCTTTGCTAGTTCTTCTCTTAATCTATTAATATCACTTTTCTCATTATACCACATTGCAAACTTATCAAATATAAATTCTTCTGAATCTACATTCATTTCTGGCGCAATTCCTAATTCTTCAAAAAACCTAATTATCATTTGTCCTTCTTTTACTTCTGATACCTTGTTATCTATTGCCAATCCCTTATCTGATTCAAATAATGCAAATACATCACAATCTCTACAAAGAAGTGCTACTTCCTTACATAATTCTTTACTTAATGTATTATGTAATAATTCTTCATTATTATAATATACTGCAGTTCCACATCCACAAACATATCCGTCTACAGGTATGGCTTTAACTATATCATCTAGATTAGCTTTAACTCTTCCTGTATTTATAAATATTAAATGCCCATTTTCTCTAGCTTTAATAATTGCATTCTTAGCGGACTCTGGGAAAACGTGTCTCTCATCCTGTGTTATTAGTGTTCCATCTATATCGAAAAAAATCATCTTTTGATTAGTCATTGTCATTCTCCTTAGTGTCAAATAGATAAGAGCTTAATATAGTATTAAGCTCCATCCCCAGTAAAATTATTTACATTTGTTTTAATAGATTAACCATTTCAATTGCACCTAATGCACAATCATATCCTTTATTTCCTGCTTTTGTTCCAGCTCTTTCAATTGCTTGCTCTATTGTATCAGTTGTAAGAATACCAAACATTACAGGTACATTTGCATTAAGTGATACTGTTGCAACTCCCTTTGAAACCTCTGCACATACATAATCATAATGACTAGTCGCTCCTCTAATTACAGTACCTAAACATATAACTGCATCATATTTTCCTGATTCAGCCATCTTCTTTGCTGCAAGGGGAATCTCATAAGCTCCTGGCACCCAAGCTAATGTTATATTATCTTCTGATACATTATGTCTTACTAATCCATCAACTGCTCCACCAATTAATTTTGAAACAATAAATTCATTAAATCTTGCTGCTACAATTCCTATTTTAATATCACTTGCTACTAATTTTCCTTCTACTACGTTCATATTATTTACCTCTTTCTATATTGTATATTATTGTGTACTCTACTTACTAAAACCTCTGATATGTCAACCATCATTAAGTATTGTTTGTATATTTTAATTCTAAATATTTTACTTAGTAATCAGATTAATATGTCCCATCTTTTCTTGCTTAGTTTTTAAATAAAACTCATCATATTTTCCTGCTTCTATAACTAGTGGAACTCTCTCAACTATTTCTAATCCATAACCTGCAATGCCATATACTTTTAACGGATTATTAGTCATAAGCTTTAATTCATGAATTCCCATATCAACTAATATTTGTGTTCCTATAGTATAGTCCCTTGCATCTTCTGGAAATCCTAATTCTAGATTAGCTTCTACCGTATCAAGACCTTGATCTTGAAGCTCATAGGCTCTAATCTTATTAATTAGCCCTATTCCTCTTCCCTCTTGTCTCATATATAGTAAAACGCCTCTTCCTTCTTCTGCTATCATCTTCATTGCTGCATCATATTGTTGTCCACAATCACATCTAGCTGAACCTAGTGCATCACCTGTTAAACATTCCGAATGTACTCTACATAATACCGGCGCTCTGTCTGTTATATCACCTTTAACTAAGGCTACATGATGTTCACCATTTAACTTATTAATATAACCGTATATAGTAAATTCTCCATATTTTGTGGGCATCTTTGCTGTAGCGACTCTCTCTACAAACACCTCATGTATTTTTCTATATTGAATAAGTGCCTCTATAGAAATAAGCTTCATATCCCATTCCTTAGCATACTCTGCTGATTTAGGAAGTCTAGCCATTGTTCCATCTTCTTGCATTATCTCACAACAAAGACCAACTTCTTTTAGTCCTGCTGCCTTCATTAAATCAACTGTAGCCTCTGTATGACCTCTTCTCTCGATAGTTCCACCATCAACTGCAACAAGTGGAAACATATGCCCTGGTCTTCTAAAATCTTCTGGCCTTGCACCTTCTTCAACAGTCTTCATTGCTGTTACAGAACGCTCTACTGCTGATATTCCTGTTGTTGTATCCACATGATCAATTGATACTGTAAATGCTGTACAGTGATTATCTGTATTCATCTTAACCATTTGACCTAAGTCTAATTTAGTTGCATATTCATCTGACATAGGCATACATATAAGTCCTTTTGCATATGATGCCATAAAGTTAACTGCTTCTGGTGTAGCATATTCAGCAGCTACTATTAAGTCACCTTCATTTTCTCTATCTTCATCATCAACTACCATTATTATTTTGCCTTGTCTTAAATCCTCTAAAGCTTCTTCTACTGTATTAAATATTATGTCCATATTACACCTCTTATTTTATTATATATTAAAAACCATGCTTGGCTAAAAAATCCATTGTTATTCCTGATCCACGAGAGTTGTCCTCATCATTACTAACAGACATTAATTTCTCAACATATTTTCCTATAATGTCACATTCTAAGTTAACTATGTCTCCTATTTTCTTATCTAGTAATGTTGTATTTGATGCTGTATGTGGAATCACCGAAACCTTAAAACAAGCATTATCCACATATGCAACAGTAAGACTAATTCCATCTATTGCTATAGACCCTTTTTCAACTATATATTTTAAAATATTAGTATCTGTACTTATAGTTACCCATACTGCATTGTCTTCTCTTGTTAGATTAGTTACCGTTCCAGTACCATCTATATGTCCAGAAACAATATGACCTCCAAATCTTCCATTTGCCGCCATAGCTCTCTCTAAGTTAACCTTGCTCCCTGTTTTAAGAAAGCCTAGAGAACTTCTTCTTAATGTTTCTGCCATAACATCAGCAGTATACTCACTTTTACTAAGAGTCGTAACAGTTAAGCATACTCCATTTGTTGATATACTATCTCCAACATTGGAATCTTGTAAAACAACATCTGCACTAATCACTAATCTAGATGATACTTGACCTTTTTCAATTCTTTTTATTGTTCCTATTTCTTCTACTATACCAGTAAACATTACTTATTTTTTACCTCATATTCTATTAAAATATCATCACCCATTCTCATTATCTTTGGCTTCTGGAATAAAAATGCTTGATCTGGATATTCTACTCCTTCGCCACCAACTGGCGAGTATATTCCTGCTCCACCAAATATTTTCGGAGCTATGTATGTATGAACTTCTTTGATTAAGCCTGCTTTAAGAGCACTATAATTAAGTGTTCCTCCACCTTCAAGTAATATACTATCTATTCCTAATTCACCTAATTGAGTCATTAAATCTTTTAAGTCAATATGTCCATCTATTTGTCCTACTTGAAGAATCTCTATTCCTTCATCAATATATTTTTGCTTTAAAGTTTCATCTTCTGAACAAGTTGCAATATAAGTCTTAACTTCTCTTGCTGTCTTTACTAATTGTGAATCAAATGGTGTAAATAATTTGCTATCACAAACTATTCTGATTGGGTTTCTTCCACCCTCTATTCTACAAGTAAGTAGGGGATCATCATTAAGTACTGTTCCTATTCCAACCATAATTCCTGTAAGCTTGTTTCTTGTGTAATGAACATATTCTCTTGCTACTTCACCTGTTATCCATCTACTTTCTCCAATATGAGTTGCTATTTTACCATCTAAAGTCTGTGCGAATTTCATTACCACATATGGCATTTTAGTTGTTATATAATGAAAGAATACCTTGTTTATATCATCACATTCTTTTTTTAGTATACCTGTAACAACTTCTACTCCATTATCTTCAAGATATTTAATTCCCTTACCCGCTACAAGTGGATTAGGATCATTTGAGCCAATATACACTTTCTTGATTCCAGCTTCTACTATTGCTTCTACACAAGGAGGTTGTTTTCCATAATGACTGCAAGGTTCTAGAGTTACATACATCTCTGCTCCTTCTGCATCTTCACTAAGATTTTCTATTGCATTTCTCTCTGCATGTAGACCACCATAATATTCATGATAACCTTCACCAATTATTTCATCATTTTTAACTATTACTGCTCCTACAAGCGGATTAGGATTAACCTTGCCAATCCCCTTTATTGCCAAATCTATGGCTTTCTCCATATATTTAATATCCATTACAATCCTCCCTTGACTCGGTTCATTGTTAACACATAAAAAATACCCTAAGAATACTCTTAGGGCATAGAAATATCATAATCATAACTTCTTCTCACATCCAGACTATACTGTCGGCTCTGGAATCACACCAGATCATGCCTTAACGGCTCGCGGGCTTGTAAGTATTACACACCGCCGGTAGGGAATTACGCCCTGCCCTGAAGAATTATCACTTTTACATAATGTCACAATCCTATTAAATTGTCAACTGTTATATTATCTGACACCCCAAACCAACATAAGCCATGCTTTTCTATTCTTGCGATAGGAATTAAAGTCATCACTAATAACATAATTATTATAAGTAACTAATCGTTTCTTACCATTAATAATCTCATATCTAGCCGCTGTAAAATGACCATGAAAGAAATTCTTAAATCTAAAAAATATTAAATATGCATCATAGTTTTTGGGTATTTTCTTTTTATTAATATACAGTTTTAATGTAAGACCTTGTTTTCGCAACATTCTATATACAGAAAAAACATCTGTACCACCTAGACCTCCCATGAATGTATAAAACAACCACTTTCTTCTTATATAGCTTAGTGTTTCACTATACTTAACTGGTCTATTCATCATACATAAAATATTGTGATAAGCTACAGATCCACATGCATTTGCAGGTATACTACCTAATATTCCATATGTTCCTGCTTCTTCTACATAATCATGCTGATTCTTAATTAGTTTGGTACCATATTCTTGATTAGGGTATTTATTCATATATCTTCTAATTCGTCTATGGGTAATCACACTATCATCTCCTAATGCTAGGCTATATACTATACTTCAACGTCCTTTGTGTAATCAATATTATCAAACTTAAATCCAAACATATTATAGAAGTCTTCCCAATATCCATCTATATCAGCTAACTCCATAACATTTTCTGTTGTTACTTTATCCCAGCATTCAATAATTGCCTTTTGTAAACTTTCTTCCATCTCGTAATCATCAAGGCGAATTCTTCCTTCATCATCCACCTTAACTTCTCCAACAAGTTTTTCATCAAACATTCTATTCATTTGTTCAATACAACCCTCGTGGTTTCCATTTTCCTTCATAAGTTTATATAAAATACATAAGTATAGTGGTACTACTGGAATTGCTGAACTTGATTGAGTGACTAATGCTTTATTAACTGAGATATATGCTTTGACATTTTTACTAGCATATTCCTCAGTAATAGCTATTGAAGTATCGTACAAATGCCTCTTAGCCATACCTATTGAACCATTAAAGTATACTGGATATGTAAGTTCTGGACCAATATATGAATATGCAAGTGTAGTTGCACCATCTTCTAGTACACCAGCATTATCTAATGCATCTATCCAATCCTTCCAATCTTCTCCTCCCATTACTTTAACAGTTGAAGTAATTTCTTCTTCTGTGGCTTGACCTAAAGATTCTTCAATAACACTGTTAGTTTTAAAATCAAATGATTTATTTGTAAATATACCCTCTGTTGTCTTTAATGCAGATGTATATGTTGTTCCGTCTTCTGTTGTTCTTCTTGGAGCCGCAAGACTATATATGACCAAATCTACCTTGCCCATATCTTTTTTAATAAGTTCAATAGTTTCATCTTTTATAGCTCTAGAAAATGCATCACCATTTATTGATGTAGCATAATAACCGTCTGCATTTGCAAATTCATCAAAAGCCTTTGTATTGTACCATCCTGCTGTAGCTGTACGTTTCCCCTTTGCTTCTCTCTCAAATGCAATACCTATTGTTGCTGCTCCATATCTATATGCGGCTGCAATCCTTGTAGCTAAACCATAACCTGTTGATGCGCCTATTATTAAAACATTTTTATGTCCCTCTAATTTACCTTGTGCTTTTGTATATTCAATCTGTCTTCTTACATTCTCTTTACAGCCTTCTGGATGTGCTGTTGTACATATATAATCTTTTACTTTTGGTTCTACTATCATTAAATATATTCCTCCTAAAAACTTTGATTATCCAACTAATTCTATCACATAGAACCTTAGTCTGCAACATTTTAATATGTATGATTTCACTTGCTTGCAAGAATGAAATAACAATGTTAGGGCGACAAACTCTGTTTTTCAACCTAACCAACGATAAACTTTATTTTATCTACAGAATTAGCAAACTCTACTTCCATATGCTCTATTGTTCCATTTTCTAATACAAAGCTTTCTCCATCTGTATGAACATATAATGGTCTATTTACCTTTACTTTTGCTTTAGTACATTTATAAGTCGTTATCCCCTTAAACTTTATGTGTTCTCCCTTATAAGCCTTAGGTAGTATTTGTAAAACCTTAGGTTTAAAAATATTATTCGCCACGCACATATCTAATGTACCATCTTGATAATCAGCGTCCGGACAAAACATAAGACCGCCACCTTCATATTTTTGTATATGGGTTGCTATTAAAATCATCTTATTATATTCAATGTCTGTGCTATCATCAAATGTAATCTTACACTCCACTAAAGGTTGTTTTATAAGTTGCTTTAAAGCTATTACAACATAAGTAAATTTACCTAGCCTCAACTTATTAAGTAACACCTTTATTGAAGAATAATTAGTTTCATAACATACTCCCGCATCATAACCTATTCCCGAACTAACTACATATCTTCTTGATTCACCCCCTACACGCACAATGCCATAATCAATGTATTCATGTTTTAAATTACTTAGTACAACATTAAGTAATTCTTCTTCGCTACCATTCAAACCCATGCCTCTAGCAAAATCATTACTAGAACCAATAGGAATGTATCCTAATGTAACATTTTCAATATAATTAATACCATTTATAACCTCATTTAAAGTTCCGTCTCCACCTAACACTATAATAATAGGTTTTACACCTCTATCTCTAGTAATTTTATCCGTTACCTTTCTAGCATATCCAGGTCCTTTGGTCATAAACTCTTTATATTGAACATTCTTATCTTCTAATATATTTTTTATCTTTTTCCATATAGCTATACCTTGATGTGATCTAGCTTTTGGATTAACAATAAAGTTGTACATATTACTTCCTTTATTTCGCTTATTATATGATATAGTCAATAGTTCCTTTTTCTTTATATCTGTTAACAAGATCTTCTACTGTTATATTATCTACAACATTATTTATTGCATCATTTAACTGTTTCCAAACCTCTATAGTAACACATTGGTCATATCTAGGACATTCATTTGGCTCATCATCTAAGCATGCTACTGGCGCTAAACTACCCTCAATAGTTCTTAATATCATACCTACTGTATAGTCTTTTGGCTCTTTGGCTAATTTATAACCACCTTGTGCTCCCCTAATACTTTTTAAATATCCTGCTTTACTTAACATTGGTATAATTTGCTCAAGATATTTCTCTGATAAATCCTGCCTTGCTGCAATACTCTTTACAGTAATATATTCTCCTGTATTATTTATTGCCAAGTCTAACATTAGTCGTAATGAATATCTTCCTTTTGTT
>JAVBSN010000105.1:0-34889 GCA_031547045.1 Lachnospiraceae bacterium | reverse complement strand
TAAAATATGCACTCTTTGAAAAATATGATAAAGCTCTATTTTCTGCAGAAGTATGTCCTGAACTTGTTAATCACATCTTAAGTTGTGATTTAATCTCTGAAATTATTTCTTTTAACCTATCATAATCATCTAATTTTGATGTAAATAAAATCTCTTCTATAAGATTTAATGCTGTATGCATCTTATTGTATAACGCTTTTGTGTTTATTTCAAATGTAGGTATATATCCACCCTTATCACTTGATGCATTTAACACTTGGGTAATAAATCCTACTCCACCTGTCTCTATATTTATCTCATTTGATAAATCATTATATGAGAACTTTTCAGTATCTACATATCTAAATACTGCTGTTGCTAATGATAAATAAGGCACCAATTCCCATGGCATATCTTTTATATCAAATGATAATTTCATATAACCAATTCCATTTGTGAATATATTATGGCTTACTGTAGTAACACCACTTATATCCCCAATATGATTATTTAATTTTCTTGCTTTCTTACCTATATCTTCTAATTTAAGAAGAGGAATCTTCTCTAACTCTTCCTTAGTAGATGGTATTGATTGATATTCTTTCAACTGTGTATCAGATTGTATTATAGCATTTACTTCTTCTTTAGATAAACTATTTTTATGAGCAGCTAATTTTTCTTTATCTTGTTGCTCTAATCTTGCATTTAACCCTTTTTCAGGTCTAACTACAACAATGCTTCTATGATTATTATCTAACAAATATTTCTTAATTAATTGTTCAAAATAATCTGTATCTATTTGACTTCTTAAAAATTCAAATGTTTGGTTTGCTACTATATGCATATATGGCTCATTACCATCATATAGCCAACTATCAAATGCTTGTAAACCATACATTAATCCCTTTGGATAACGACCATAGTTAGCCTCTTTGTATTTAAATTCAAAATGATTAATAGATGCTTCTATAGAACGCTTATTAATTCCTTCTTTTACTAACTTAGATAAAGTATCTCTAATAACATTAATGAATCTATCCTTATCCCCATTATTTGCTCCCTTAGAAACAATAGAATATATAGGTTGTAAAATACTATTCTCATAAGAACTAAATATATCATCACCAATGTTTGCTTTAACTAATGCTTCCTTAATAGGTGCTCCTGGTACATCAATAAGAACATAATCAATTATTTGAAAAGCCAAATAAGTTTCTTTATCTAAACTTGTTCCAATAACCGAATTATAACTTAAATAAGTATTATTTTCTAAATCTTCTGCATCTGATAAAGAATAGTACTCTTCGAATTCCATTGGTTGTTCAGGTGCATCTTGCATATTAATGTGAGAATCTATCTCCAAATGATCAAAGTTTGATAAATAATTATCATGTATAAATGTTAACTCATCTTCAACATTCATATCACCATATAGATAAATATAACTATTTGACGGATGATAATATTTTCTATGAAAATCTAAAAAGCCCTCATAGGTTAAATCAGTAATATATTCTGGATCACCACCTGACTCGTATCCATATGGTGTGTCCTTTAATAAAGACTTCTGTATTGTACGCATAAGTTGTTGCTCTGGTGAAGAAAACGCTCCCTTCATCTCATTATATACAACACCATTATATGTTAACTCTCCATCTTCATTTTCTAATTCATAATGCCATCCTTCTTGCTTAAGAATCTCTTCTCTCTCATAAATATTAGGATAAAATACTGCATCCAAATATACATGCATAAGATTTCTAAAATCTTGGTCATTACAACTTGCTATTGGATATACCGTTTTATCAGGATATGTCATAGCATTAAGAAATGTATTAAGAGAACCTTTTGCTAATTCAATAAACGGATCCTTTGCTGGAAAATTCTTAGAACCACATAATACAGAATGCTCTAAAATGTGTGGTACTCCTGTATCATCTGCTGGTGGTGTTCTAAATCCTATATTAAACACCTTATTATCATCATTATTACTAATTACAAATACTTTAGCCTTTGTTGTACTATGTTCTAATAAATATCCTATTCCATTCATCTCTGTAATATTTTCTTCTCTTATTACCCTATAATTTTTCAAATTCTTAGTGCTCATTAATTATCCTCCAATTTCTCATAAATATATAACTATTATTTAATTATTCCCTGTATAACTAAGCCTATGCTATATAAAAAACAAATATATTATTATCTTTAAAAACATACCAGACATTCCTTTTGTCATATTATACTAACTTACTGATACCTTCTATAAGCCATAGCATATCGTCTCTTAATCTCTTCTCTAACATTAGTAGGTTCTATTATTCTAATCTTATCTCCGTATGAACATATATAACTATACAACCATTCATTATTTATTACATCAATATTAATTACAAAATCATCTTTATCATCTTGTTCCCAATATCCTTCTAGTTCTTCATACACCCTAAAACTCATAATCCTATCTATAATACATGTAATATGTATAATTTCTTCATTATATCGTCCTTTAGGTATAATTCTATCAATTATTCTACAATAATTACCACTAGATAAGTTATCTTCCATATCAGTTATATTACTATCCTTAAGTACATATGTCTTACCACTTCTAACAATAGGTTTATTAAAAATAGACTCCACTTTACTATGTATATCACCTTCATCAATCAAAGTAATTCCTCCACCAGTTCCTTGTGAAGCTTCAACCTTAATTCCAGCTTTAATTAAAGCATCAACATCTCTATATATAGTTCTTACAGAAACATTATATTTAACAGCCAATTCCTTTGCCGTTATGCGTTGTTTATTAGATAGTATATTAAGTATAGATATAATTCTCTCTTCTTGCATAGTCTACTCCTATTATATTAAAATCCTTCCATAAACAAGTGTACTATACTTTACTTTTTAGTTCAACTATGTCCTTCCAAAATCTCTTAGGTATATTTTGCGACTGAAGCTTAGGATTAATTCTACCTTCTATTGCAACACTATTAAAAAATCCCTCCCATAGTTTGTTATATAATTCTTCTTGAAGTGAATAGTTAGATAACATAGACTTATCTACTAAAGAAGCATCAACTATAATATATCCATTTCCAGCTCTATGCAATGCTATAATTTCCCTATTTTCATCATGTATTAGAAAATTCTCATTAGGAAGTCTATCACTAAAATGCTTAGCTAATGTATGCATTATATCATTCTTAGGATGAATTAGTGCATATAATACTCCATTTGATAATTCTCTAAATCTAAGAAACCCTAAATAATGATGAGCTTCATTTCCTGTTGTCCTACTTAATCTAAACACTTTAGCTATATATGGATTAGACAGATTTTCCAACACTCTATTACCTTGTTTCATACTAAGTCCTTCTACTATTGTTCTATACACCGCTTCTGCCTTATCTGTCTTATCTCTCTTCTCAATCATGTCAGACATAATAGCATTACATATCTCTTGATATACTTCCAGTCCAAATCTATTACATAACGTTCTTGATACCTTCTTACTCTTCTCAATATCTGGCACAACATTAATATACTCAGCAAACAAAGTATAATTATCTGGGATATTTGACATAAGATTCACATTATTATGTCCATATCCACTATCCCAAGCATCATATACACCTGTAAATATTCCATCTATACTATTTTCACATATAAATATATACATACACTCACCTTACTATTTCTATTACTAATATTAATTCATATTAAATTGCATTATTTACGAAGCAATAATTATTCCACTATCAGTTACTATATCACCTCTTGCCATATTAACTGCATCTTCATTATTAGTATCAAACAATGATAACTGCTTATAACCTTCATTACGTATCTCTTTAGGTACCATTTTCTTGTCTGCCATTAGATTATCACATATATAATCTTCATCAATCTTAGTGTTATACATCATCCTTCCTTGACATGTAATAAAATATAATGCCCTTTTAAGCACTACTCCCATCTTCTTAAGATCATTAAATCCAAGCTTTGCCTGTCTTCTTCCTTGAACTATACGTTTTGCTGATTTAGCACCTATTCCCGGAACTCTAAGTAATGTATAATAATCAGCACGATTAATCTCTACTGGAAATACTTCTAAATGCTTTATTGCCCAATCACATTTGGGATCTAAGAATACATTAAAATTAGGTCTATCCTCCGACAATAACTCCCCTACCTTAAACCCATAATATCTCAACAACCAATCAGCTTGATATAATCTATGTTCTCTCAATAAAGGCGGTCCCCCCGGTAGGGTAGGAAGCAATGAATTATTATTAACATTAACAAATGCTGAATAAAACACTCTTTTCAAATCAAAGTTATCATATAACCCTTCTGCTACTGACATAATATGATAATCACTATCTGGTGTAGCACCGATTATCATTTGTGTACTCTGACCTGCTGGTACAAATTGAGGTGTTTTCTTATATATCATTAATTCATTCTTATTATTTGAAATTGTTGATTGTATCTGTCTCATAGGTCTAAGAATTGTTTTTCTTGTCTTATATGGGGCTAATTTCTTAAGCCCTTCAGATGTTGGCAATTCAAGATTAACACTCATTCTATCAGCAAGAAATCCTGTCTTCTCAATAAGTTCTGGATCTGCACCTGGTATTGCCTTAACATGTATATATCCATTAAAATTATGTTCTACTCTAAGTTTGTATAGGGTTTGATATATCAAATCCATAGTGTAATTAGGACTTACCATAATTCCTGAGCTTAAAAATAATCCTTCAATATAATTACGTTTATAAAACTCCATAGTTATAGTACACACTTCATCAGGTGTAAAGGATGCCCTCTTAACATCATTATTACAGTTATTAAGGCAATAAACACAGTTAAAAATACATTCATTGGTAAATAATATCTTAAGTAAAGATACACATCTTCCATCTGCCGAAAATGTATGACATATTCCTGGTGCTATAGCATTACCCATACCTTTCCCATTACCAGATCTATCAACTCCACTAGAAGTACATGCAACATCATATTTTGCTGCATCTGATAATATATTTAACTTTTCATATAAATCCATATCCTCTGATATATACATACAATCACCTACCTATAAACAAAAACAATAGCAACAGAACAAACATTCGTTCTATTGCTATTATATAATAGTTATATTTATTTTTCAATGATTATTAGTACATTTGTTCGTTTTTATATAATTAATCTACTATAAATTTACTGATTGCTTCTACTAATGAATTCGCATGATTGCCTAATCCTTCTATTTCTTGATTCAATTCTTCTACTGCATCAAATTGTCCTATAGATGCTGTCTTAACTTCTTGAGATGCTGCTGCTGTTTCTTCTGCAACAGATGATATACTTCTAATTGCATCTAGTGAATCATTTTTTGCAGTTTCAATACTATCTATTCCATCGACAATTGTTTGAAGGTTATTAACTAATCCACTAACTTTATAATTAATTGTTTCAAAAAGTTCTACAGTATTTGCCAATGATTCTTGCTGAACATTAACAATATCTTCTGCTCTTGCTGCAACTTCAACAGTCATATTAGTCTCTTCTTGTATATCAGTTATAATATCTAATATTTGATTAGCAGCTTCTTGAGATTGCTCTGATAGTTTTCTAATTTCTTCTGCAACAACCACAAAACCTCTTCCTGATACACCAGCTCTTGCTGCTTCTATTGAAGCATTTAATGCCAATAGATTAGTCTGATCCGCAATTCCATTTATTGTATCTACAATAGAACTAATCGATCTTGATTGAATCTCCAATTTAGTTATTCCACCTATAACATCACTAGTAATCTCTGTTGTCTGCTCTGTCTTTTCACTTAAATCAGACATCATATATTTACCTTTTGCTACAGCTTCTTTTGTATCTGATGCAATTCCTTCTATAGCATTTGCGTTATCAAATAACATTTTAATCTTATCCGATAAAGCATCCATTTGATAAAGACACGCTTCTGCATCTTCAGCTTGTTGGTATACACCTTTTTCTATTTCATCAATAGCTCTACATATATCATCACAGCCTGTTAATACCTTAGCACCATTATCATTAACATTTTCTACAGAATCATTAACCTGCCCACTTAATGTATTAGCATGAGATATAAGCATCTTCATACCACTTAACATATTATCAAGGTTAGTATTTATCACACCAAATTCATCTCTTCTGCTTGTATCAATATCAACAGTTAAATCTCCATCTGATGCTTGAACAATAGGTCTAATAACTTTCTTAATAGAACCATTAATATTTTTACTAATAACCGCAGCTACTATTATTGCTAATATAATAGCTATACAAACTATAACCATTGTAAGGCTCTTTATACTTTGAGCTTTACTTATAATTATATGCTCAGGCACTAACTGATATATATACGAATTAGTATTACCTACTTTATAATACATAAGCATATATGATTCTCCATCATATGTTATATCCATTATTCCATTTGAATCTTCTGACTCATATATTTTATTAATAAAATCTTGATCAATCATACTAATTTCAGTGTTAATAGCTTTTTTCTTAGCTCCACTATCTTTATCTTCATAATCCTTTGCTAATTCAGTAACAATAATTTCTTTATTATCTGATGTAATAAATCCTGATATATAACCTTCCTCAGTATTCATACTTAATAAAGCTTCTGTTATTAACGATTTATTTACATCAATTACTACTACTGACTTATCCCCTGATAATTTACGAACTAATGATAATATGTATTTATCTTTACTATCTGTCACTCTCTCATCAAAGTATGGATTATATCCAACCCAATACATTGATTGCCCACTGGCTAAATATTCCTCATATAAATCACTTGCAACAAATTCATTATATGCATTAGTAGTAAATAGCTTCTTCTGACCTGTAGTCTGTGTCGTTGAGATTGGAAAATCATCTTTTCCAATAAATGTAATAGAATTAATAGATGCACTGGCATTACAATTTGATTTTATAATAACCAATAAATCTTCACTTAACTTTTGTCTAGAATCCACATCTAATCTACTATTTCCAAAGTAAGTCATAACATTACTATCAGTTGAATACTGCATAGCCATAGATTCTGTCTGCCCTGTTATCAATTCCAAATATTGTCCTACTGAATTAATCATAGCAGATGAAGAATCCCTATATTGATTCATTATTGCCTTAGATGACATATTTACTGATACTACCCCTAACACTACAATCATTAAAATAGGTATAGCAAACCCAATTAATAATTTCCCTCTTATACTTCCTTTGTTGTTAATATGAATCCTCTTCTGTTTCATATAAGCCTCCTGTAGTTAGATTTATTCTAAAGAAACATCTTTAATATCATCTATTGTTAATGTAACCAAACTTTCTTTATCAACATTTCCACTATATATTAATCTATTTGCTTGATTAGAAATAGCTTTATCTAAATAATTTCTTACAGATCTTGCATTACCAAAATTCTGCGGTATATTTTCAAGAAGTTTGTTATACTCATCTTTAATTTGTTGCTTAGCCTCTTCTTCTATTTTATAATCAATCTTATTTGCATTATTCTCAAGTATCTGAAGCAATTCTTCTGCATTATAATCAGGAAATGTAATATATCTATTAAATCTTGACCTTAGTCCTGGATTTGCATCTAAAAACGCTTGCATCTCTTCATCATATCCTGCTACAATTACAATTAAATCATCTCTATAATCTTCCATTGCTTTATTAAGAATATCTATAGCCTCTTGTCCAAAATCGCCCTCACTTTTGTTAAAAGACAATGCATAGGCTTCATCAATAAATAATACTCCACCTTTGGCTTTCTCTATAACATTTTTAACCTTCTGCGCTGTCTGACCCATATAACCAGCAACTAATCCAGATCTGTCTACCTCTACTAATTGCCCTTTAGATAATATTCCTAAAGCATTATATATCTTAGCAAGAATTCTTGCTACCGTAGTCTTTCCTGTACCTGGATTACCTAAAAATACTAAATGCATATCTATAGGTGGCGCATTAAGTCCTTGTTCTTCTCTAATCTTAGATATTCTTATTAAATTAACTAAATTACCTACTTCTTGTTTAACCGATTCTAATCCTGTTAAACTTAATAATTCTCTATACAAATCATCTATAGATTTGCTATCATCTGCTTGTGTAACAATACCTGTAAAAGGAATATCATTACTATCACTATTGTCTAAATTGTATTCTTTTTTAGATTTATATGAAATGCTTTCTTTTTCACTTTCAAACTCTTCTTGTATTGTATCAACATGTTGTTCTAACATAATAGTATATTTAGTTAATGCATCTATTTCTTCTTGTTTTATACTATTATTACAGGCAATTAATTCTCTACCAACACTATGAAATGTAGAACAATATAATTTTATTAAATTATAATATTTAATGCCATAACTAAATTCTACTCCATTATTACTCTTAACAAAGTATCTTAGTGATTCTGGAATTACTTTTAAAAATTCATCAGAATTAAGGTTTTTACTAACTCCATATTTAGCTATGGCTTCTGTAGTAAACTCATAACCAAAATTATTATTAATAAACTTAACTTCTTCTTTATTAACAACTCCATCGGATATTGATAAATATACAAGAAACTTAAGAAAATCTGTTTTAAATATATCAACCAATGAAAATGTTCCATTAGAATTTATAAAAGCTGACCTACCTATACTATTTGCTTTTTCTAAACATGCCTTTAATAAAGCTTGATTTTCCTTTAACATATTGTCCCCCATACTGCTAGTTATTTTGACTATTGTTAATTATATCATTTTTGTCTAATTCTATCTACTAAAACCTATAACTTTATTTGATAAATTTTAGTTTTTTCGACATACCCAAGAGTATTGTTCTAACATATTCGTAATCACTATTATCTATAGTTTCATTACTATAACTTGCTTGCTGTAGCACCTTAACAATTCTCTCTTCATCTATACCATAAACTTCACAATTATTAACCATCCACCCTATTTGCATACTATGAGATGACATAGTATCAAACTCTTTATTTTTTTGCCTTATCTTACTGCATAAATATGCATATAGATTTACTATATTAGTATTATAGTCTTTTGTATTAAAACCCCGCCTTCTTTTTATTAAAATCAAGATATTTTTAATTACTCTATACAATATATAAATTAATAATAATCCTAATAAAATAAATATAGCAATTCCAAATCTTCCTATAGAAAATTCACTAAAACCTTGCCCATTCCCCCCTGTATTACCATTAAAATTAATTCCCTCCCCAAAGAAACTCCAAAAATCCGAATCTTCATCTTCTACTAAAAAGGCGTAAGGGGTAACTTCTACTACTCTCCAACCAAAATCTGGATCATATACTTCCACCCATGCATGAGCCTTTGAATCATCAACTTCTACCTCAACTAAAGCAGTTTCACCTAATTGATTATCTCCACTAAACCAATTGTTATAATCTGCACCTTCAATAATATCTCCATCTATTATACTTTCATAAGACACTGCATATCCTTCTATATATCTAGCAGGGATTCCATAATATCTAAATATTAGTGTTGCAGCAGTAGCGAAATGAGAACAATATCCTTTTTTATTTTTTGTTAAAAAGTAATTAACAAAATTTTCATTTCGTGGGAGTTTTCCTGGTTTAAGAGTATATGGTATATTTTCTTGAAAATAATCTTTAACTTGCTCTTCAATTTCTTCATCTGTCCCTTGAAATCCTGCTGTTTCACAAAACTCTCTAATAACATCAATATTTTCATCAGGTATTTCCAAATATATATCATCTACTTCAATTTCATTATGATATTCAGCTTTATCATTGTATGGATAATAATCTATATAATAAGTCTCCTCATAACCCATACCACTATAGTATAAATCATACTGTGCATATGATGTGAAACCATCCTCACCTACTTGCGAATAGTATGGTAAATACGAATAGTAAGTGTTTGCACCTACATTTTCAATTGCCATCTTACTCTTCATTTTTCCTTCAATATCATTTTCATAACCTTCTTTTAATTGATTATATTCTTTATTAGCACTAACTTTATACTCATAGCCTTCGTCAGCATCAAGTGATGAGCCTGTATTAGCATACCACATATCTACATTATAAGTACTTCCTATAAATCCTCTCAAATAGACAGTATCATAACCATACGGTATAAGCTTTACAATTAAATCAGTTTGATAATCAGGGTGAGCATCCCCAATCTTTCCCAACATCCCACCTTCCATTCCACCAGCTCCAGATTTACTATCAAACAAACCACTTAATCCAGACATTGCAATGGAAGATAGTACATAATCACTATCATTTCTAAAATTTGCTAACCTTAAATGTTTTTTAATATTTCCATTAGGGAATATCAATAATATAACAATTGTAAATAGTATAGCAATTACCATCAAAAAAGCATTTAATTGTATCATTATTTTTCCATCAGAATGATATATATACCTACTAATATTCTTTTTGTTTACTATTCTAAATTCTTCGTTTTTACCATTACCTCTATAGTGACCACTTCTTTTCATTACATATACAAGTAAGTATCCACTTAACAAAAATATTCCGTATATAACATTAGGTTTCAAACCAATATAAGATCCTATAATGGCAATTGGTAATGTTATAATTATTGTTCTAACAATACTCATAACATTTGAAATAAACATATTAACTAATACACATGTTCCCGCTCCTAAAAAAGTTAGAGCTACAGTTACACTATATACTCTATTAGAAATCTGCTCTGTATATTCCATAACACCAGGAAGTGCTAATGCAATTTCTACCTTTCCTAGAAATATATTTACCAATGCATAAAATCCACTATTTATTACCATAGCAAAACTTCCTACTCCAAATATAAATATAAATAATATTAGTATGTAGCCCAAATTTTTTATCCATGGTCTATAAAAAATAAACGCCAAATAAAAAGATAATATTAGTAAAACTCCTACTACTAACAGCTCATTATATTCTATATTTAAAGATGAAACAAAGCATCCTATACTTCCGTACACTATTAAAAAGACTGCTAGTCCTCTAGCTAGTAGCCCTAATAGTACATTACCTCTATTGTATTTGGGATTACCTACTAGATTAACTCCTGTAGGTGATTTAACACTCTCTTTTTTCTTTATAAAAAACATCTAACAAACCCCTTTATAAGATACCATCACATTTTTAAATCTATAGATTATTTCATCATTAGATTCATCATTATCACTTACATAAATAATATTTTCTATTCTCTCACTAGCATATTTAAACTGTGAAAATCCTATATTTCTATTACTATAAGGCCTTTCATAAAAAATCTCTTTAAAAGAATCTTCTACATCATATATATTCAATATAATCTTTTCTTTCATTTCTTTTATATTGTCACTCCACCAATATAATGTAAAAGGCATATTATGTGTAATTAAATGAGTACATACCGAATATGCCACATCAACAATATTATCTAGTACATACTCCTTATCATTATACACCTCAACAAGTACAGCAATTTGCTTCGATGACATAGTAATATGCTCTTTAACCATAAGTTCTTCTTTCTTAGATGACAATTTCCAGTGTATATCTTTCAAACTATCACCTGGAATATACTCTCTAATATCACTTATCTCTGCAAAATCATTTCCTTTTTTGTGACTCTCTTCCGTATCATCATTACCAGTAACATATACATTACCATCTACCTCTACACCCTCTCTTAATACAGGATATAAAATAATATTATTATTTACTGATACATTACAAGTAGCATACCAAATATGCAACATATCCCAAACCGTAACATTATCAATATGTACATCAATTACGCCACAATAATCTGATTTTACAGGAAGTTTTACTATTTGCTCCCCCTTTGAATATACAGGTATACTAATCTCAAGATTTTCCTTATAATCATAAAACATATTAGAATAAGAGCAATATATATTCGCATCTACAATAGGAATAATTGTTTTATTATTTATTTTAAATATTATATAAAATTCCTGATTAACATCTATATCTTCCTTAACACAATCAACTGAAATATCAAGTCTATTAACTACATATTTTGATATAAATACTGATATAAATGGAAACAACAATAGAAATATTAAAATATACAAAAAAGGAAAGCTCTGAAATACCAAAAACAAACCTCCAATAAAAGCAACTATTAAAATATAAGTAATTATATTAATTATCCGTTTCATAAATTTCCTCTTATACTATGTTCTTGGCACTGGTACCGATTTGTAAATAAGTTCCAATGCATCCCCAATAGTTAAACCATTAGCCTTACCCTTAGGACTTAATTTTACTCTATGAGAAAATACATCATTAAATATAAAATGCACATCCTCTGTCACTACATAATCTCTTCCTCTAATAAATGCTATAGCTTTTGACATCTTAAGTAAAGCAATACTTCCTCTAGGACTTACTCCCATTAATAAATTGCCATCTTCTCTAGTCTTTTCTGTTAATGTAACTATATACTCATATATACTTTCATGAACAAATACCTTTGCTACCATATCTTGTACACTTATTACATCTTCTCTTGTTATTACTTGTTTCATATTATCTAATGGATTATTTACATTATCTTTAAGTATATTTACAGCATATACATGTTCTGGATATCCCATAGTTAAACAAATCATAAATCTATCTAATTGAGATTCTGGTAATTTTTGTGTGCCCGAAGATCCAATAGGGTTCTCAGTGGCTATTACTGTAAATGGTTCTGGTAATTTTCTTGTAACACCATCAACTGTAAACTTCTTCTCCTCCATTACTTCTAGTAGTGCTGATTGAGTTTTGGGCGACGTTCTATTTATCTCATCTGCTAAAAACAGATTACACAAAATTGAACCTGATTTATATTCAAAATCACCTATTTTACTATTATACATAGAAAAACCAACAATATCACTTGGTAATACATCTGGTGTAAACTGTACTCTTCTATAATCCATAGACATAGAACCAGCCAATGCAACTGCTAATGTTGTCTTACCTACACCTGGTATATCTTCAAGTAAAATATGTCCTCCTGCCAACACTGCCGCTAATACTTTATCTATTACATCATCTTTACCTTTTACTACTTTTCTTATTTCATCCGTTACCGCTAAAACTTTTCCCTTCACAACATATCCTCCTACAAAATCTTATCTACTAATTATACCTCTTTTTATGAATTTTCACCATACTTATATACAACAAAAATGCACAGCTAAATGTTAGCTATTTTATCTAACATCTAGTGTGCATGTATCATTCATGTATCTAATATTACATTATTTAATTACAGCTTTTCCACCCATATATGGTCTTAATGCTTCTGGTATATTAATTGAACCATCTTCATTTAAATTATTTTCTAAAAATGCAATTAACATTCTTGGTGGAGCAACTACTGTATTATTTAGTGTATGAGCAAAATATTTTCCATCTTCTCCATTTACACGTATTTTAAGTCTTCTTGCTTGTGCATCACCTAAGTTAGAACAACTTCCAACTTCAAAGTATTTATTCTGTCTTGGGGACCAAGCTTCAACATCTATTGATTTAACCTTAAGATCTGCTAAATCTCCAGAACAACATTCTAACGTTCTTACAGGAATATCTAATGTACGGAATAAATCAACTGTATTCTGCCATAATTTATCAAACCACATCATACTATCTTCTGGTTTACATACAACTATCATCTCTTGCTTCTCAAATTGATGTATTCTATATACACCACGTTCCTCAATACCATGTGCACCTTTTTCTTTTCTAAAAAAAGGTGAATAACTTGTTAATGTATGTGGCAACTCTTCTTCTTGTATAATAGTATTTATAAACTTACCAATCATTGAATGTTCACTTGTTCCAATAAGATATAAGTCTTCACCTTCAATCTTATACATCATAGCATCCATTTCAGCAAAACTCATAACACCAGTAACTACTTCACTGCGAATCATATATGGAGGGATACAATAAGTAAATCCTCTATCAATCATAAAATCTCTTGCTTAAGATACAACTGCAGAATGTAATCTAGCTATATCTCCCATTAAATAATAGAATCCATTACCTGCAACCTTTCTTGCACTATCAAGATCTAATCCTTTAAGATTCTCCATTATTTCAGAATGATATGGTATCTCAAAATCAGGAACCACTGGTTCACCATATTTCCTAACTTCTACATTCTCACTATCATCTTTACCAATTGGAACACTTGAATCAATAATATTAGGAATAATCATCATAATATTTTTAATCTTCTCAGATAATTCAGCTTCTTTTTCTTCTAACTCAGCTAAATGAGTGGAGAACTCTGTTACCTTCTTCTTAGTCTCTTCCGCTTCTTCTTTCTTACCCTGAGCCATTAATGCTCCAATTTCTTTAGAAACTTTATTTCTATTTGCTCTTAAAGAATCTGCTTCGCCTTGTATATTTCTACTCTCTATATCAAGTGCTATAACTTCATCTACTAACTCTAGCTTACTATCTTGAAATTTGTTTTTAATATTTTGTTTAACTATCTCTGGATTCTCTCTTAAAAATTTAATGTCTAACATTATAACTTCCTCCTAAATATTACTGTACAATTGACACGTAAAACTATTATATATTTATATAATTTTAAATGCAAGGAACTTGTATGTATTTTTCAATAACAGGTATTAACCCTTCTTCATCATTTGATAAAGTAATGTAATCTGCTACTTCTTTAACTACTTTTTGTGCATTTGCCATCGCAACACCAATTCCTGCATATTTTATCATAGACATATCATTAAAACCATCCCCGCAGGCAATAACATCTTCAACCTTCATTCCCAATGCATTAACCAACCTATCTAATGAAGCTGCCTTATCTATACCCTTAGGCATAACCTCAATAAAAAACGGCTCTGATCTATATATACTTGCTCTATTACTATATAATTTCACTAGTTCTTCTTCAAACTTTGGAGCTACATCTGTTGCCGCTGTTAGTAAACATTTATTAACTGGAAAATCTACATATTCCACAAAATTAGATATTTTATTAATTGAAAGTCCATTAATTCTAGCCTCAAACTCCATCCATTCATCTACTCTAGTTCCTGTTATAACACCATTCTTTTCATATGTAACTAAACCTATATCACTTCTAATTGCAAAATCATATAGCTTATTAAGCATATCATTATCTAATGTTTTCTGATATACAATTTCACCAGTCTTAGCATTAATTACTCTAGCTCCATTATATGATAGTATATATCCACCATATTTCTCTAACTCCAATTGTTTAGCTATCTTATTCATACCAGGTGTTGGTCTTCCCGAAGCCAATACAACTATATGCCCTTGTTTTTGTATATTAATTAAATTCTTTAATGTTCTTGGTGCTATTTCCTTTTTTGAATTAGTTAATGTACCATCTATATCAAGTACCAACATTTTCTTCATAACCTATTACCTATACTTTCTATTTTATACTATTCTCACTTAGCAAAGCATTATCGAGCTTAGTAAGAATGCAACCTATACACTTAATGACTGGCAGAGAACTTGGTGATAGTCAGAGAACTTAGCAAGGTATTCTTGAGCTTAGTCGTAGACATATCTTGAAATTGATTGAGGTAGTATCGAAATCAATGAAAAGATTGTCTTTTCGAACCTAGTCGTAGCCGTATCTTATAATTGACTGAGGTCTTTTCGAAGTCAATGTAAAGATTGTTTTTTCGAATTTAGTGGATATGGTATATCTAAATGGTATACCACACCCAAACAATTATATCTAAGTTATTCGAAAAGTGCAAGAAAAAAGGAGTTATACACTTAAACAATAAGTATATAACTCCAAATATTAATTATTTTTCTATTAAATTACACTAATGGATACATATCAATATTAAGTTTCTTAATAGTTTGATAAGTCTTATTACGTAATTCTTCAGCTTCAAATATTGATAACATTAAGTCTTTATCAAACTTATTGCTCATAAGGAAATTAACCCAATCTTCTACATATGCTTTAACATACTCAACACTATCTTCAGTTCTGTCTACCAAATGATTACTAACTCCATTGATATATTCAATAATATTTGGCTCTTGTTTCTTATTAGCTACTGGTGTATCATTTGATTCATCTGATAACTCAATAACCTTACCTGTCTTAGTAATAATAACTCTCTTATTAGGTGTTGAATCAGCAACCTTAGATGCTCCTGCTTCTTTTCTACTTACAAGAATCTCTATTACCTTTATTAAACAAGCAACACTGTAAGTACATTCTTCTGGTGTTTGCTTATCTCTTTCTTTTTCAAGGTATTGATACCATAACCATTCTGCCTTGTATAATAATTCTGATACATCTCCATTTTCAAGAAGTCTTTTTAAATTCTCATCCATTGATACTGCAACTACTTTACTAAATCCAAATTTACCAGCTACATTACCTGAGCCTTGTGTTGACTTATATTTACTTGGTAACATTATAGCATTATAAGTATCAATTACTAACTTCTTAGCTCTATCTTCATCGTAGCTACTACTAATAATATCAATTTTATTATTATTAAGACCATTCTTAACCATATCAGAAGCAGTCATAAATATTAAATGTTTTTGTCTATCTTCTAATAATTTCTTAATCTCGTAGTTGTTCTTACTCTTCTCTAGGATACTATTCTTTCTAACCTTAAACGCTTTAATCTTCTCTTTAACACTAAAGAATAATTTTAATAAAGTTGGATTAGCATTAACATAATTTCCAATCCAGTTAAGTTCAACGTATTGGTGTTCTATTTTACTAGAAATCTCATATACATTATATCCATCAAATATTACACATAAAGTTGTATATAACATATCTAAAATCTCGTATTTCTCTTCCCATGAACGATTTGATAAATCTTGATTAACTAATGCTTTAATTCCACAATCATGGAAAACTAAGTTATACTCATATAAACCTTCAAAAACATTACTCTTATCTGTAAGAGAAGAACCTACACCAAGTATTTGAAGATTTTTCTTCATATTTGGTTCATCTTCAATATATTTGTATACTTTTCTTACAAATATCGATACTTCATTAATAAGACTATCTATTCTTCTATTATATATGTCTTGTTTAGAAATAGCAGTAATAACTGTTCTACTAAGAACATTTGTATATTGTGTACTATTACAATTTCTAATTAACTCTTTGAAACTCTCATATACAATAAGATTATCAATTGGAATATGTTCTGCGTTAAGACCATAGAACTCAAATGCTTTCTCATAATCTTTCATTCTTATAAATGCATTAAACATACCCATGCTAAATTGAACCTTATAATCATTTCCTATATGAGCATCTTCAACAAAATAATCAAATAATACTTCTAAGTTATTAAGATATGCTTCAGAATTAGCTGCTGATGCTGGAATATCCATATCCATAACAACATTAAATAAATCTAAATATCCCATAACTGCTTTATCAAAACATTTAGGTCTCTCATCTGTATCAACTATCTGATAACATGTATTAATTAGTAAAGGTGCAATTCTCTCCCCAATAAGTCTCATTGCATCGCCAAACTTCTCTAATTGATATAAATAGATTAACCATATACTATATCTATATATGCCTGTAGCAGTTATAGTAACGTCTGTATCACCTGGATCTATATCTCCATAAACAAACTTAAATAATGGCGCAATCCACTCGTCTATCTCATATTTGCTTGGTTTCTTAATATTATTCTCAACAAATTCAGCCAATTCATATAATTTTGTGCACTGAACTTTTACATCATCATCTACCACCATGTTAGCTAAATCAAAATTACTATCCTTAAGGTAGTCAATTACTAATGCATAGAATCCTTCTTCTACTTGCTCATTTAAAAATCTAACGAGCATTCCCTTGTTATTCGATGCTGCGATGGTTAAAACATTATTGTCTCCACCGGAAGCAATATTAGCTGGTAATGACATCATTTTCGTATCCTCCTTATACACATACTTTAAAATAACTATGTATATTATATATAAATAATTCTCTCTAATTTATATAATAGCACAACGCAATTCTTCTTTCAATAGTCATGTTTGCATTATCTATATAAATTAATTAAATTTTCTTGTATAATTTTCACAATAATTAATGCACAAAAAACCATACTTGTTTTTGTGCATTAATTACATTCCCTATTTTATCCCAGACATTTCCAATAATTTCATTGCATTTGTAGTGGTACATCTTCCTATTTTCAACAAATAATCAAATTTTATAGAATCTTCTTCATAAAATTCTTCAAAATGATAATTTTTTATATTTTTATACTTCTTTTCCATATCACACAATTCAAAATCATGAGTTGATACAAAGGTTGCACATCTTTCATTAGATAATTTTTCTATTACCACTCTTGCACCAACTATTCTATCTGCTGAATTAGTTCCCTTAAATATCTCATCTATAAGACATAACTTAAGGCCATCCTCTTCACAACTAGTAATCATCTCTTTAATTCTTAATATCTCTGCATAAAAAGTTGATATTCCATTACTAATATCATCCACTACCCTCATAGATGTATATAACTTCATTAAACTTGTTTTAAATCTATCAGCACATACTGGAGCTCCACAATATGCTAAAACCATATTAATTCCTATAGTTCTTAGAAACGTTGTTTTCCCTGACATATTTGAACCTGTAATAATTATAGTTTCTCCATTAACCTTAATAGAATTAGCTACCACATTTAAATTCTTTATTAATGGATGATATATATTTTCACAAATAACATTAGGAGTATTATCTACAGTAACTTCAGCACTAGTTGTTTCTCTAATCTTTCCTATTACTGATAAACTTATTAATTCCTCCATAATTGCAACTGAATCAATCCACTTTTCAATATAGTCACCATATTTATTTTTCCAGCTATACATTGCTGCTGATATTTGAAAATCCCACAATATAGTTCCACACAAAAACTGATGTATAATAGGATTGTATCTAAGATTAAAAGAATTACCTATAGAGTTCAAACTTCTAAGTGCTTTAGTTACATTGCCTTCACCTATAATATTTTCTCTTAATTCTACAAGCATTTCACTTTCAAAGGTACTTGTAGCTATAACATCAAACATATAAATATAGCCTTCAATATTACCCACAAATCTAAACATGGGAGAGATATACTTACTTGTTATTCCATTAGTTAACCACGATATTCCTATCATAACAATAAAATATATAACTAAGTAAGAAAAACTAACTTTGAAAAACACAACCCCAACTATTAATACCATACATATAATAGGCATTAATATTCTAATTACATTCATCCAAATCGGATAAGTTTTGGTCTTATCTTTGCAAAACTCTATAAATGTGCTACTATCATCTTCATATTTTTTTCCTTCTGACATTTTAAAACTTAAGGTTTCAAAATTCACTGCATAGTTCTCATCTTTAACTAATTCCTCTATAGCAACATTTCTCTTATTAATAGTAGCTATATCTCTATTAACATTCTTTCCCGAAAGAGTTTTCCCTAATCTAGCTCGACCCAAGCTTGTATGAGCACAGCAAATAAGTTGATATATAGAATGTTTTCCTAGTAAATCTAAGTCCATAGCTACAGTATCATCCTTATCCAAAAACTCCTTACCTGTATCTTCAAAGGATTTCCAGTCATCGCCAAACCTCTTTATATATCTATCTAAAACTTTAAGCCTTGCTTCTACATATTCAAAATGTTCTAATACACCTTTATGATAAATGATAAGGGCTATAAAGCCTACAAGTAACATAAAAGATATAACAAAGGCTATATAATTACTATCATATATCCCAACTGCACCAAAAATAATTATTGCTACAAATGCTATTAACCTAATTGTACTTATAAGATTTATTTCTTTCTTGTTTCTTTTATTTAACTCTTCTAACTTACTATATTGTTTAACAACATCTTCTACTTTTTGCATAATATTCTATTCTTCGTCATTTCCTTTATCTTTTACATAAACCACAATAGCTATAACTATAAATACTACTGAACAAATAGCCGCAATAATTGCATATTTCGCCTTACCTAATAATGCCAATCCAACAGCACAAGCTACCATTAGTATTGCGCAATTTATAAAGTTTTTAACCACTTCTATATATTTCTTCATAATATGAAAACCTCCTTTAACATATAACCTTAATATCACATTACTATACAATATTTTCATTAATAAATTTCATTATGTCATATTTTTCACAATACTTCAATTTATATTTGATTTTTCAATAGTTTAGTATTAAAATTATCAATATGTGAGACAATATAATTTAAACAATAAAAAGGAGAGATTAATTATGAGCAAAAAAGGATTTTTAGGAAAAACACTTGCCGTTGTAGGTGCTGTTGCAGCTATTGGTGGTGTTTGCTATGTATTTAGGGATAAAATCAAAGAAAGTAAGTTATATAAAGATTTTGATGTAGACGATAAGGTTAAAAAAGCAAAATCATTTGTTAATGACAAATTACCAAATTCTTGTGACTGTGAAAGTGATGATTTTGAAGATGATTTTTTCTATGATGAGGACGAAGATGATATGCCTTCAACTCCTGTACAAAGAGAATATACTTCTATAACTCCACAAACAGAAGATGATACTAATGAAATCATTGATGATAATTTTCAAGAGATTGATACAAACAATGATGAAGTTAATACAAACGACAGTGATACTGATAGCACTACATCAATACCAACAATATCATTTGATGATTTAGCAGATTCTGAAGAAGATGATTCTCCTATAGGATATGAAAACGAAGGTCTATCTGACGTATCTGAAGATCCAGATGTATTAATTGATCAAGACAAATTAGAATTTTAAATATACTATTTCATACAAAAGTACAAGCTATATTGGAACAATATCTAATATAGCTTGTTTTTTTATATTTTATTATAAATTTAGATTAATATAAGACTTATTGGCAATAATATTAGTAATATACATTGTTAAAGGAGGCATTACTTTGTCAGTCAAGAAAAAAGAAGATCCTACCAAAGAAACCTTTTCTCTAAAAGATCTAGAACCAGAACAAATCATGAAATATGAAATTGCTAAGGAATTAGGACTCTATAACAAAGTTGTTACAGAAGGCTGGAAATCTCTATCTGCAAGAGAATCCGGAAAAATTGGTGGTATCCTAAGTAGTATGAAAAAATCTGCAAATGATACTTCAAAACCCTAAAAATGAATATAGGGCATAGTCACTAAGTACTATACCCCATATGCCTCAATTTGTATGTGATTACTATATTTAGGCCTATATTTAATATCGAATATGTATCTCTTAACCTTAGTTAAGAAATATTTTATCAACTTATAAATCTTATTTTGTATAAGAACCAACTGAATTAATAGTTACTGATGATCTATTCTGTACAAATGAAGAATAGTATCCTGTCTGGTCTAAGGAGAAGGTATGCGCTTTGGCTCCTGAACCCGCTGAGTATCTTACAGTTCCGTCTGGTTCAATAATACCTATCCAATATGGTGCATCACCTGGAAGACTTGTACAACTAATCATAATTGTGTCTCCTGCTGACTTCTTATATGATATACTCTGAGCTCTAACACCTGCATTAATTGTCCAATTAAATGTTACTATTGTTGATCTTAATCCAATTACTGCTTCTTGCATAATAACAACTACACAGTCATCATCTTCTGGAGCTATCTCATATTCCATATCTTCAAGATCATCAACAGTACCTATAACATTTACATCATCAGATTCTATAATTACTGTACTAGTATATAAATTTGCATACGCTTTAGTTGCTTGGTATCCAGTTGCAAGAGATACAGATGAACTTAGTATAACAAAGGCCATTGCAATTGCTGCTACTCCCATTTTACTAACTGTTTTTGTCTTCTTACTATCTATCATAATTCCCATCCTCCGCATGACGCTATTTTCCGAATCTGCCAAAGCAAATCTTCTATTAGTTTTTCTATTAGCGTCTTTTTTCTCAATTAGTAACGACAGATAGTCAATTATAATATTGTAATATTCCTTAATGTCAAAGACTTCACCATTCTTATACTCACAGACATGTAAGTCGCATTGAAACTCACTCCAAGTATTAATATGTGCTGAATTCATATGGGCAAATATATTATAACTGTGTAATACAGTAATAAACCCAGAAAAGAATTTTACATTTATATCTCTATATTTGTAGTGCATTAATTCATGATATAACACAAGCCTAAGCCCTCTATCATTACCTTTCCAATAGTCTAAATTTGCTAAAACTACTGTAGGTCTGAAAATTCCATGCATCATAGGTGATGATATATAATCATTACACTTTAATATAATTCTTTTCTTAATTCCAAGTTCAGACTTAATCTCTTCGAATAACCTTAATACATCCTTATCTCTAACTAAATAACATTGTTTCTTCATAATACGCCAAGCTTTAATCTGTGGTATATTAATAAATACTAAAAAGAAATTACATACACTCCATAATATTATTATAGCAGCTACAAGTATCAGAATAACTGGTGTGACTCCATAACTTATTAAATCAAACATTCCACATTTTATTATATATGGATAGTTTTTATCAAAAGAAATAATAAGCAAAAACACTGGAACTATATAAAATAATAAACTAATTTTTAATATGAGATAAAGCACATTGGGACACTTAGTTAACAATATTTTAGAAAAACCTTTCCAAATTACTGAAACTAAACCACCTATAATAGTCGTAATAAACAATAAGACAACTAGTGTATTAATCCAATTCATTCAACTTGTCTCTCATCTTATTAATATCATTTTTAGTTAATGTATCTTGATTACATAAGTCGCAAGCAAAAGCTGTAACATCACTTGCATTCCAAAAACTAATATGATTTCTTAAGATTTGACTCTTATATGCTTCTTCTGATATTAATATCTCATAATAAAATAATCTACCTATACGGTGTAATTTTACATAGTCTTTTCTCACTAAGCGTGCTAGGAAAGTTGATACTGTTTGTGGCTTCCAATCCTTACCATATCTATCGTTAACCATCTTAACTATCTCTGGTAGAGTTACCTGTACAGGACAATCCCAAACACATTTCATTACAAGTTCTTCACTATCTGTTAATTTTTCATATTTCATAATATTCACTCCAAACTAGTTTTGTAAACAAGACTATAATACCACTATATTCGTCATATTACAACACTTTTTTTATTTTTATTTTTTTCTTTAACTTTTTCTTTATTTTTTGTTACTTTTGTGGACTTATTCAATCCAATTACTAATTACTTCATCATCCAAATTAGGACATAATATAATCAATTGTTCAATAATTGTATCAATCTCTTCTAGCTCATAAAAATCATACTCGTAAAACATTTTTTCTGGATTAGACATTGTAAGCTTGTACACCATTTTATTTCTATTTTTAAATAGTTTAGTACTATTTACATGTTTAGAAATATATTTAATGTAATCAATTTTAATAACATTAGTTGTTATCCAATTATGAATAATTATATATTCTTCTGTAATTATAGAATGTTTTGTTTTGCTTACCATTCTATTTCTAATCTGAGAATTAAGTTCGTTAATCACCTCTTCCTTACTAGTACCGAATGCTAACAACTGCCTTGCTTGTGGGTGTGTGTGTGGATAGTACATAAAGACAAAATTAGCTATTACAGCCAGAATTGTAATAATTGCAGGAAACAATACCATAAAATACACTAAAAAATTATATACATAAGGATAATCAATTTCACTAATAATTCCACTATAGATTATATTATCTATCTCACTATACTCTAACCCAGTATCTTTTGAAAACTGAGTAATTATATATTCTAGTGATGGATTATTATTAATTATCTTTCCCTTTAATCTATAATTTTCTAATATGTCTAAAGGTTGTCTTCCTTTAATAAGAACAAGTAAGCCCTTACCATCAATTATAGTATAATAATAAGAACCGACTCTGTTGTTATTTTCATAATAATCATATCCTGAGTATGTTGCTTTCTTAATATTCATTGAGATATTATTAAATCCGTATTCTTCAACCTGTTCTAATTCTTCAATGCTACTTACTGCATAATTACCTACCTTATCTAATATAGGAAAATTAATAATTAATAATCCTATAATTAATAGATATATAACAATAGGAGCTAATGCTACTAAAGAATTTTGTAAAAACATAACCTCTAACGGCCTTTTTGCAAAGAATTTCATTTAATTACCCTCAATAAACTACATGATAAATACTCCTAGTTATTATACTATTTTATTGCACTATTTACAAGCTTTCATTTGACATAGGATACATTTAACAGATATACTATACCAATAGAAATGGTGGTGATTTTATGGATTCATATACTACTTTTGCAAGAGTATATGACAATTTTATGGATAATATACCCTACAACCAATGGTCAGAGTATATTATATCTTTGTTAGAAGAACATAATATAATCAATGGTTTGTTGCTAGACTTAGGTTGTGGAACCGGAACCCTTACTGAACTTATGGCTAGCAAGGGATTTGAAATGATAGGTGTAGATAACTCTTATGAAATGCTAGATATTGCGAAAGAAAAATCTGTTTTTTCAAATAGTGATATTTTATATTTATTGCAAGATATGCGTGAATTTGAATTATATGGTACTGTATCCGCAATAATAAGTGTTTGTGATAGTATTAACTATATAACTGATTCTGATAATTTATTGGATGTATTTAAGCTTGCAAATAATTACTTGGATCCTAATGGTATATTTATATTTGATTTTAATACCCTTCATCACTATAAGGATATATTAGCTGATAATACATTTGCTGAAGACAGGGACGATATTAGTTTTATCTGGGATAATTACTATGATAATGATTCTCATATAAATGAATATTCTCTTAGTCTATTTATAAAAGAAGATAATAATATATATCGTAAATTTGTAGAAGAACATTATCAACGTGGATATACTATAGATGAAATTATCATCCTAATCAAAGAATCAGGTTTGGAATTATTAGAAGTATACGATGCTTTTACACGAGCTCCTGCAACTAAGGACAGTACTCGTGTATACGTTATTGCAAGAGAACATGGAAAAGCATTATAATATTTATATATTTTACTGGAGGTTTAATCATGTCTGATTATATTTTAAGAGGAACTGCTGCTAATGGACAAGTTCGTTTTTTTGCAGCTACAACAAAAGAATTAGTGGAGAAAGCTCGTGAGATTCACAATACAAGTCCTGTGGCAACTGCTGCTCTAGGACGTTTACTAACTGCTGGTGCAATGATTGGTAGTATGTGTAAGAATTCTACAGATTTAATTACATTACAGATTCAATGTTCTGGTCCAATAGGCGGCTTAACTGTTACTTCTGATGCTGATGCTAATGTAAAAGGTTATGTAAATAATCCAAATGTAATACTTCATGCTAATGAAAAAGGCAAGCTTGATGTTGCTAAGGCTCTTGATTTAGGTGTATTAACTGTTATTAAAGATATTGGATTAAAAGAACCATATAGTGGACAAACTCAATTAGTATCTAGTGAAATTGCTGAGGATTTAACTTACTATTTTGCTACAAGTGAGCAGATTCCAACCTCTGTAGCACTAGGTGTTTTAATGGAGAAAAATAATACAGTTAAACAATCTGGTGGATTTATTATTCAACTTATGCCTTTTGCAGAAGATGGATTAATCAACGAATTGGAGAATCGATTAAATAACTATTCTTCAATTACTTCTGTATTTGATTCCGGAAAAACACCTGAAGATATTGTTAATGATTTATTTGATGGTTATGAACCTGTGATTCATGATACTATTCCTACTCAATATTCTTGCAATTGTTCTAAAGAAAAAGTATATAAAGCTGTAATGAGTGTTGGTCGTAAGGATATAGAAGAAATGATTGCCGATGATAAGCCCATTGAAGTTAACTGTCATTTTTGCAATACCAGTTATACATTCGATTCAGCAGATCTAAAGAGTATGTTACAATAATAAAGCAATAAAAACGAGAATCCTTTGATTCTCGTTTTTATAAATATACCTACTAATTCTATTATATTAATACAACACATATTGATTAAAATTTGTTATTAAAAAATCTGCTACTGCCATTCCCATTGTAAATACTGATATTAAGCATATAAGTACAATGGATATTACATCATAATGTATCTTATCTGTATTGTTTTTGAAATATGATACTAATACTTCTAACCCTAATATCACTAGTATAAGTGGCCAAAATCTAAATATAAATGCATAATTAATTGTATTCAAAAATAGTTTTAATAAGAATACTACTCCAAATAATATTAATGAGAATCCAAATGTAAATGTTCCAATTTTTCTATTTGTTTTATTCACTAGTATCCCCCTTTTCTATTTCTAAAACTTCTTCTTTCTCATCTTCTGTTTCAATTATTTCTTCATTATCTAATTCAGTTTTCTTACCTACAACCAACCAAATACCAATAATAATTATTATTATAGCAAATATAACTCTAGGCATTTTCTGAATACCAAACCTCCATACCGTATCCTTAAATTCATTAGGAATAAATGTATATATTACATCCATTATATTTCTCCACAATGCACATATCCCAAGGAATATAAATACTCCTGCTACTATTAGTCTTTGTTTACCTTTAAATAAATTATTAAAAACATTATCTTCATCAAATAAATAATTGTCTTCTAAGCTATAAAATTCATCATCACTAAGTGATGCCTTATTATTTGCATCAAAAAATGCTACGAACCACAATATTACTGCAGCAAATCCCATTAAATCCAAATTCAAAACATTTGCTAATGCTATAAATGCAAAAAATCCTACCATAAGGGATATTCCTTGTTTCATAAATCCCATATACATATGCCCTGCTCCTGGCATACACGAAAAACAAAATGTTAAAAACCTACTTTTCTTCTTTATCATAATTTACCTCCAATTTTTCAAAAAACTCTTTTATTGTTGTCTGTCCTTGTTCCATATATGTTTCTATATCCGACTTAATGTCATATTCTAATATTACACTCATTTTCTTGCTTGCTTCGTTGATTGTATTAATATCCATAGAGAACATTAACACTATTGCTGCTGCACAAGAAAGTCCAACTCTTATGCAATAACCGTTAAATGCTTTTTTCTTGCTTATACTTTCTTTTTTTGTTTTTATAATTTTAGATTTTTTAATAATATTTTGCTTAAAATCTACAGGAGCACTTATTATATCTTCTTCAATGCATTTCTCATAACTAGTAGAACACTTTTCGCATATACTTATATGCTCCAATATGTCTATATATTCATTCTCATTAACTTTCCCTTTATAAAAACTAATTAACTTATGTTCTGATATATGTTGATTTTTCATAATAACTGCTCCTTTCTCCAAAGTTTTTTCAACATTCCTTTTGCCCTATATACTTGGGTTTGAATTGTCTTAACTGGTTTATCTTCTATTATAGATATTTCTACTACAGGTATTTCCTCACAAAAATATTTTATTGCTACTTGATTATAAGGCGGTTTCAGGCTGCTACATAATTCATACAGTCGTTCCTTCACCAGATTGTCAGCACAATTATCTTCAACAGATAATTGTTCACTTTGAATATGGGTAAAATACTCATCTTCTGTTGGATATGTGTTTCTTGCTCCCCTTTTCACATAATCCAGACATTTATTAGTTGCGATTTTACATATCCATGCCTTTTCATTACCTCCTTTAAAGCTATCCATACTTCTATAAGCTGAAAGGAAGGTGTCTTGGGCTAAATCTTCTGATTGGAAATAATCTTTAGTTATATTATAACAGATAGAAAAAATCAAATTACTATATTTATCTATTAATTCCTCGAGGAATTTTTCTCTATCTATTGTCTCCACCATCCTTTCCTAATGTATATAACGAAGTACAAATAAAATATACTTCAACTTTTTTAAAATTATATATTATTTTATACTTATTTAACAGTTTCAAAACAATTACATAGAAAAACGCACCCTTTAACATTAGTTAATAGGTGCGATGTCTTCATCTATAATTACATTTGCTCTAGATACGATGCATATTTAATATCTTCTAATTTTGCAGCCTTTTCTTCCACCATTACTTTTAATTCATCTGCATAATCAGCTACTTTCTTACTTAACTCTTCATTAGATGTTGCTACTATCTTAGCTGCTAGTAGACCTGCATTTAATGCTCCATTTATGGCTACTGTAGCTACTGGTATTCCTGGTGGCATTTGTACAATTGAATATAGAGAATCAACTCCGCCTAGTGCTTTTGTCTGTACAGGAACTCCGATTACTGGTAATACAGTCATAGCCGCTACCATACCTGGTAAATGCGCTGCTCCGCCTGCACCTGCTATAATTACCTTTAATCCTCTTTCTTTTGCTGACTTTGCATAATCAAACATCCTATCAGGTGTTCTATGAGCAGATACTACTGTTAATTCATATTCTACACCTAGCTTATCTAACATTTGTGCCGCATTTGACATAACTGGAAGGTCTGAATCACTTCCCATAATTATTCCTACTTCAACACTCATCTTATTATCTCCTTTAACAATGTATTTTCTTTTGTATCTATCAAAACCTATTAATCTATCTAATTAACATCAAAATATATTGCTTCGTGAGCCTGTCTAACTTTAGCTGTTGCTTCTTCAATACTATTATCAACGGCTGTTATATGACCCATCTTACGTCCTACAGAAACGGTTTCCTTACCATACATATGAACCTTAACATTACCGTACTTATACGCTTCATCTAATCCCATAAGATTTGCTGGTCCATTTACATCTCCAATTATATTCTTCATAACAGTTGGCTTTATAAGTGATGTATCACCAAGTGGCAATCCTAATATTGCTCTTATATGATTTTCATATTGGCTTGTTACACAACCTTCAATTGTATAGTGACCTGAATTGTGTGGTCTAGGTGCTAATTCATTTACTAACACTTCACCATCTTTTGTTACAAACAACTCTATACATAACATACCATATGCGTTAAATGCTTTAACTGCTCTTCTTGCTACATCCATAGCCTGATTAGTTGAATCTTCGCTAATTAATGCTGGAACATAAGTCTCATCTAATATATTATCCTTATGAACATTTTCTGCTATAGGAAATACTTTAACGTCTCCATTAGTGCTTTGACATACCAATACAGATACTTCTTTTTCAAAATCTACGAATTCTTCAACCATAAGTGGTAGCTTACCTGCACCAAGTGTATTATAAGCATCTTCATAATCTGCCTCTGATCGAACTACATAATTACCTTTTCCATCATATCCACCAGTACAAGTCTTAAGTAACATTGGAAATCCATATAATTCATGTGCTTTTGTTAATTCTTCATATGAATTAATTGATACAAATCCTCTTACAGGAAGGTCATAGTCTCTTAACCATACTTTTTGATTATATTTATTCTGTATGTGTAATAGAGTTTCACTAGACGGATATACTTTATATCCTTTCTTCTCCATCTCCTGTAATGCTACAACATTAATATGCTCAAATTCATAAGTTACTACATCAACTTTACTTGCAAGTTCAAGCATTGCATCCATATCATCAAAGCCTGCTATTATATGCTCATCAGCAATACTATGAGCTGGACAATTTAGAGTAGGGTCAAGTATAACAAAATAATAATCAAGACGCTTTGCATCTAATATCATCATTTTCCCTAATTGTCCGCCACCAACTATACCTATTTTTTTCATGTGTAAATATCTCCTTAAATAAATGGTTTATTTAATTCCTCTGTACCTTCTAGTACGAATCTTCCTTTATCAATTATCTTAACTGCAACTCCATCCTCATGTATAGATTCAATATAATCTAATTCATCATATGGTATTGTTATATCTGTGTGGCAGTTAAAATATGCCTTACTTTCATCTTCTGTTCTAAGAGCTGAACATTCATTTTCCTTAGCAACAATTTCTTTACCATCTGGATTATATAACTTAACTTCCTCTGCATGACTATAGCAAGTATCACCTACTGCAAAATGAGGCCCCATCTTCTCTACTATCAATATAGGAAGTTTATATACTATATCATATTTATTTGCCATTACATAAGCTGTGGTATTAGTACCAATAGCAAATTCACCTATTGGAAGTGTTTCTCTATTGAACATAAGATTCTCTTTTATAAAATTCTTATTTGCTTCTTCGTTATCAAAATTCTTACAAGTATATTCTGCTATCATTCCGTCTTTAAAGGTTAACATAATGTCTTTGTATTTTAATTCGCCTAAATACACTTCACTTACATTTAATATGCCATTAGTTCCAGTAAGTTTTGGTGATGTAAACACTTCTCCTACAGGTATATTAACATCTGCTAAACAATTCTCAAAGTTTGTTTCTTTATCCGGATTATTAAGCTTATTCATATTAACTGTAATATCTGTTTTATTAGAACCTGAGCCAACTACTCTTACTGCCACTGCTTTATCAAGTTCATTAATTATTGATTGCTGAATATTTTTATAAGTTTCAACATCAAGAGTATTTACTTTTACTATTTCTTCAAATATTTCTTCGTAGTTGTCGCCTATATCTGGTAATGGATAAGCTATAATAGTAAAGCTATATTCATCATGAGGTATATACTCATTAACTATCTTAGAGCTTTCACTTGTATAATGAACACTTAATTCTTGTTGTTTCTTATCAAGTATTATACTTTCTTCTCTATTAATTGGATCAAAAGGCTTTTCACCAAATGTCTCTATTACTGCTGGACCTGCATAAGCCTTTGCCATATCCTTATATTTTTCATAAGCACATTTTAATACATCTATTTTACGCTGAACAAATGCTTTATCTAAAAATAATGCTTCATCCATACGATGATCATAATCAAACTGTCTATTCGGACTTGTACTTACATATCCTGCTTTAATGGTAAGTTTTCTATTTACCCTATTAACTGCTGCCCTATATATAACTGGTCTAAGACCCATTTCGCTAAACTGCTCTATAGCAGCACGTACTAATCTTTCTTGACCTATATTATATCTAATATTAATTGTAGATTTATCACTTAATGGAACACTTGAATTAATATCATACCCAACTCTAAATCCTTCTGTGTATGTCTTTGCAAGTGAATTAATCTTATCTTCTGATAAAGAATTAAGAAACATTGCTGTTCCTATTTCATTATTTGAAATGTACTCACCATACTTGTATAAATATCTAATATCTGACAAATCAGAATCCATAACAATATTAGTTGCAAAATCTAAACCACTATCAAGAATCTCTTGTACTCTATAAGTAACAGTTATATCACTGTAATCACTTACAAAATAATATATAGCTTCTCTAATATCTTCTATATCAAGGTCATCTTCAATTATGTTATATATCTGAACTAATAATTCCATATGAATAACCATATCCTCTAGTCTTGATTCATATGCATATACTATTAATCCTCTTATTTCTGTATATAAAAAGCTTAATGCCTGTCCATAGTCATCACCTAATATATTAACTGCATATACTGGATTACCATAACTTGTGCCATAATTTTCAGGCATTATATCTTCATATAATTCTCTATTTAACTTTTTCGCATCATCTAAACCTAATCCATTTATCTTATTCGATGATACATCTTCATAAAGCCTATTTATTATAAATACAAATTCAGCCGTTTTTCTAAAATAATCCTTGTATTTATCTTTTACTTCTGGATTTTCAAAAATCTCTTCTATACGTTCTAATGCTAATTCATATCTTTCTTTTAATATACTATCTTCCATATACCATACCTTCCAATATTGTTAATAATAAATATTATTAATCTATATCACCAATTATATTTTTCTTGGCAACATTTTCATCAATTAGTTGTTCACAATATGACCATAGTACTTCAGAACCTTTTGGAGTATTAACATTTCTATTAATAACCTGTTCTTTCTTTACTTGATGTTCTCTCCAAGCTCTACCATTAGTAATATCATTTAATAGTATTGGTTGTATCTTATCAAGAGAATTTGCAAACTTTGCTTCTGCTGTAACTCCTTCTTCAAATTCATCCCATAAACTTCTATAGTATATTGCTTGATCTTCTGGTAGTATATTAAATATTCTATTTGCAGCTTCTCGCTCTCTTGCTTCCTTTGTTTCATTTCCTACTGTATCATATGCATAAGTATCTCCTGCATCAATTTCCACAACATCATGAATAAGAACCATTGCCATTACCTTTAGTTTATCAATTGATTCATTAGAATATTCATCAAGAAGCATAGTCATAAGAGCTAAATGCCATGAATGTTCAGCATCATTCTCTTGCCTACTATTATCTGCAACATAAGTTTGTCTTTTAATGTATTTTAATTTGTCTAATTCAAGAACAAATTCTATCTGTTTTTTCAATCTGTCATTCATAAATTTCTCCTAAACAAACATAGATACAATACCAATTATAAGTACTATCATATATAAAAATATACTTATGGCACTCATTACTATGCCACCTCGTTTAGCAGTCATAAATCCGCCATCTTCTTTCCACTTCTCAACAGCAAATACAAATGCACATATACTGGCTAGTGCTCCTCCAATACCAATAATGCCATACATCTTAGATGCTGTTCCTTCTGTTACAACACCTCTTACAATACATATTACAAGTATTATATATGATATTGTACAAAGAATTATGGATATAACTCCATCTAATGATTTAGGTTCTTCTTGATAACTACTTCCATCATACATCTTATCACTTCCTTAATTATTTCTTAGAATTAGTCTTCTTCTTAGTTTTCTTTTTATTACTCTTATTAAATATTTTATATATTCCTCTTAATATGGCATAACATATATATCCTAACACTCCACCTAATGTATTCAGCATTAAATCATCTACATCAAATACACCTATTCTTGTTACAAGCTGTACACTTTCAATTAAAAGACTAAATAAAAATGTATAAAATGTAGCTATAAACCATCCTGTTTTTTTATTCCTTACCCATCTTAGTAATGCTCCAAAAGGCATAAATGCAACAACATTTCCTGCCACATTTATAAATATATCTTTAAAACTTAAACTACTAGAAAGAAATCTCTTAATCTCTAGAAATGGGGTAAGATTATATCTATATGTGGAATACCCTTCAATTCTACTAAAACCATCACTTAAAAATACGAAATAAGCCAATACACATACATATATCATAAATAGTGTAACGCATAGTGGTCTCATATATTTTTTATTTATCAACTTTTTCATACTTTCATTCCTTCTAAACAAATTATTTAAATAATACCATAATACCAAGCTACTTTCTACTATTTTTATATAATATATATTATATATTATATCTCACTTTATATATCTTAACTTTATCTTAGTTTAGGAGAATCTCTTTCAGCAGCCTGTTTCCACGTAAAAAATAAACTATTTTAATATATGCAGTAGTATCAAACGCAAAAATGCCAAAGAAAATAATTAAATCCTACATTTTCTTTGGCATATTCAAATCACACTATTATTGTATAATAAAATCAAGTATTTTTAAAATACACACATTCAACATCATACAACAACTAATTATCTCAACTACTACTCCAATTATAATTCCTGTTAATGCATTCCTTTTGGCACTGGATGTTAGTCCCCTTTTAGAAACCTTAATCCCATATGCTGCTATTACTAGTGATATTAGTACCGGAAAACCATAGTCCATGTTTAACACAAATACACCTAAATTAGGTAATAGTATAAGTGCTACTAGTGATATTACAAATCCTCTTCCTGCATCTACTCTATTATCATAATTTAAAACATATGGTTCTTCAATATTTATATCTTGATTATCCATTTTATCACTTTGTTTATTAACATCTATCATTTTGTCTTCCAAAATACACCCTCCACTTTAACTAAATCTCAAACACTACAAACCATGCTGTAGCTATTATAGTAGCATATAATAAAACAACTAGTATTTGTCTTAATATCCTTGTTTTTTTATCTTTATAAGGTAAAAACCATATTGGAATTGAGCTAATCAGTGAGCACATTATATCACATATACCATATGACATTATCATTTTTATTAAATATAGCTGTCCAAAAACAAAATATATATTCAATATTGGCGTAATTCCCCATCCTATACATACCATATAACCACTAAGCAATTTCAGTTCCCATTTTTGTATATTACTCATATTATTTTCCTCTTTTAATATTAGTCTAAAACCAACCAAATATAGCACACCATCCTAATATACCTATAACAATATATATTAGTATAGTAATTATTTGCCTTATAAATCTATTTTTTTCATTTTTAAAAGGTGCAAACCATATTGGCATAGAGTAAATTAATGCACTCCCTAGATTACATGAACCAAACATAGCCATTGTTAAATATTTAGTATGTCCATAACTAGCTTCTGCTAATACTTCACTACTTACCATTTCACCTATAACAACTATTACTACCATACATACAAAACCAAAAAACAATAAAAATAAACTTAATAAAATAGCATTTATTTTTTTCATATAAAACATTATTCTCCTATTCTAATTAATTTTTCTATTATACACATGTATAAGGTCATAATCATTTTGTAAATATAATATACCATGATAATCCGAATTAATACTATTATTATTATGCACATTACCATTAATATCTTTACCCACCCA
>JAVBSN010000009.1:0-8799 GCA_031547045.1 Lachnospiraceae bacterium | reverse complement strand
CGACCTTCTCTGTTTTCAATAAAAACTGTAAGTTGTTTAATGAACATATACACTCCTCCTTGTAATCTTACTCTAGTTATCTAAGTTACGTTTATCAATTACACGAACTGCTTTACCCATACTTCTCTCAATTGTCTTAGGCTCAACTAATTTAATCTTAGCGCCTAGTCCAATTGCTTGTTGTACAGTATGAGATATTTTCTTTTTAAGATTTTCAAGAGCTTTTATTTCATCAGAGAAAAATCTCTCTTCAACCTCAACTAATATATCTAATGTATCTTGATGATTTACTCTATCAACAATTATTTGATAGTTAGGAGTAATGCCATCTACTGTAAGTAATGCTGCTTCAACTTGTGATGGAAATACATTTACACCCCTAATAATTAACATATCATCTGAACGTCCTGTAAATCTTGATATTCTAGCTGTTGTTCTACCGCATTCACACTTGTCATAACTGATACTTGTTAAATCCTTAGTTCTGTAACGAATTAGAGGTATACCTTCTTTTGTAAGAGTTGTGAATACTAATTCGCCTGTTACTCCTTCGCCTACTGGTTGTAATGTATTAGGATCAATTATCTCTGGTAAAAAATGATCTTCAAATACATGTAGTCCCTTATGATAAATACAATCGTTAGCCACTCCAGGTCCCATAATTTCACTTAATCCGTAAATATCATGTGCATGTATGCCTAAACGTTGCTCTATTTGTATTCTCATATTCTCAGTCCAAGGCTCTGCTCCATTTAAAGTTGCCTTTAAATGAATCTGATCTTTAACACCCATTTCCTCTATTACTTCTGCTATATGCATTAAATACGATGGTGTACACATAAGACCTGTTGCCTTAAAATCTATCATCATATCAATAAGTTTCTGAGTATTACCTGTTGACATTGGAACTACTGTTGCACCTAAATGCTCTGCTCCATAATGTCCACCTAGACCACCTGTGAATAATCCGTAACCATAAGCTACTTGAATTATATCATCTCTACCTAACTCTGCCATTGCACAACATCTTGCAACACATTCACTCCAAATTTCAATATCTCTTCTTGTATAACCAACTACTGTAGCTTTTCCTGTAGTTCCTGAAGATGCATGAACTCTTACTATATCACTCATAGGAACTGCAAATAATCCAAATGGATAGTTATCTCTTAAATCATCCTTTGTTGTATAAGGAAGTTTGTGTAAATCCTCTACTCCATTTATATCACTTGGATCTAAACCTACTGCTTGCATCTTTTTACGATAAGGCTCTACATTGTGGTATACACGACTAACAGCCTTTTTTAATCTTGCACTTTGAAGATGAGTCATCTCATCACGACTCATACACTCTCTAGCTTCATTCCATATCATAGTAATTACCCCTCCATTTTTTATTGATTCAAAGTATATCCTACTAAAAATGCCTCTTTGTTAATATCAATAGTCTTAGCTGGTACTGTATTTTCAATAACCTTTAGCCAATCTTCCTTGCTAAATTCCATATGTTGTGCAGCCATACCTAATACTATGTTATTAAATACTCTTGTATTACCTAGTTTCTTTGCTTCTTCCATTGCACTAACTGAATATACTTTATATTTATCTTCTAATTCCTCAATTATATTTTCAGGGTATGAAGCCATTCCTGTAACTACTGTAATAGGATCTATTCTTTGATCATTAACTATTAATACACCATCTGATTTTAAGAAATGTGCATATCTTAATGCTTCTAATCTCTCAAATGCTATTAATACATCTGCCCTACCTTGCTCTACTATAGGCTCTGCTACATTTTCACCATATCTAACAAATGTTACTACGGAACCACCACGTTGAGCCATACCATGTACTTCTGATAATTTAACATCATAACCAGCTTGCAATATAATTCCACCAAGGATACGGCTTGTTAATAATGTACCTTGTCCACCTACACCAACAATCATAATATTTTTAGTTTCCATTATTTAGCCACCTCCTCGATCGCATCAAACTTACATATCTTCATACATAAACCACAACCATTACACATTGTTTCATCAATATTAATTGTACCATCTTCATTCTTAGTAAGTGCTGGACAACCTGGCTTTAAGCACATACCACATTTCTTACATTTATCTGATATAGGTTGACATCTATTAGGGAAAGTAACACCCTTTAGAAGTACACAAGGTGATTTTGTAATTATTACTGATAATTCTTCTCTTTGTGTCTCTTCTTTAACTATTCTTTCAAGCTCTTCTAAATCAAATGCATTTACTTCAACAACATTGTTAATACCCATTGCCTTACATAGGTGATAGATATTAATCTCTTTAACTGCCTCACCCATTAGAGTCTTACCTGTCGCTGCATTATCTTGATGTCCTGTCATTCCTGTAGTTGAGTTATCTAGAATCATAACTGTACCAGTCGCTTGATTGTATACCATGTTCATAAGCGAGTTAACACCTGTATGCATAAATGTTGAATCACCTATAACAGCAACCCAATTCTTAACGTAATCCTTACCTTTTGCTTTCTCCATTCCATGAAGTGTAGATATTGATGCACCCATACATACTGTTGTATCAACAACACTAAGTGGTGCTACAGCTCCTAATGTATAACATCCAATATCACCTGCTGCGTGAATTTTAAGCTTGTTAAGAACAGAATATACACTTCTATGAGGGCATCCAGGACATAAGATAGGCGGTCTTGCTGGTACTGGTGAAGGTGCTTTAAGCTCTACAGTTTCGCCCATAGCCTTTCTAAGCATATTGGCACTGTACTCACCTTGAAGCGTAAATATTTCCTTACCTATTGCCTCTATTCCCCAAGCCTTTACTTGCTCTTCAATAACTGGTTCTAATTCTTCAAATATATATAATTTATCAACTTTAGATGCAAATTCTTCAATAAGTTTCTTTGGAAGTGGATGAACTAGACCTAATTTTAATACAGATGCATTTGGCATAGCTTCTTTCACATAAGTGTATGGTATACCACTTGTAATGAAACCAACCTTAGTATCATTTATCTCCATCTTGTTAATAGCCATAGATGATGCATCTTCTGCCATATCATTCATTCTCTTCTCAACAACAAGATGTCTTCCGATTGCATTATTAGGCATCATTACATTCTTAGCAATATTTCTCTCATATGGCTTATCTTCTACTTCTACTCTATCTTGTAATTCAACAACACCTTGTGAATGTGCAAGTCTTGTAGTTGTTCTTACAACTATTGGAGTATCATATTTCTCACTATATTCATAAGCAAGTTTCATAAAGTCTTTTGCTTCTTGACTATCTGAAGGCTCAAGAACTGGAACTTGTGCGGCACGACAAATTTGTCTTGTATCTTGCTCGTTTTGTGAGCTATACATACCTGGATCATCAGCTACTACTGTAACTAAACCACCGTTTGTTCCAATATATGCAACTGTATACATTGGGTCTGCAGCTACGTTGAATCCAACGTGCTTCATACTTGCCATAGATCTTACACCACTCATAGATGCTCCTATAGCAACTTCCATCGCTACTTTCTCATTTGGAGACCACTCACAATATATCTCCTTATAATTTACAATGTTCTCACTAATTTCTGTACTTGGTGTTCCTGGATATGCAGCAGACACTTTAACACCTGCTTCATATGCACCACGCGCTATTGCTTCATTTCCAAGCATTATCTTCTTCTCAGCCACGTTAATTACCTCTCTTTTCTTATCTATAGTATCTATATTCTACTTGTTAATTGTTTTATTCTTAATCTCTTCGGTTATCTTTGTTACAAATTCATCAAGATTCATAGAACCTAAGTCTCCGTCTTCTCCACGTTGTCTTACTGATACAGTTCCTTGCTCTTCTTCATTTGCTCCAATTATAAGCATATATGGAAGTTTATCAAGTCTTGCTTCTCTTATCTTATATCCAATCTTCTCTGCTCTCTCATCAACAGTAACCTTAACGCCTTCTGCTCTTAAAGTGTCTGCTACCTTACTTGCATACTCGTGATGTTTTTCAGAGATAGGAAGTATACGAACTTGTTCTGAACATAACCATGTTGGGAACGCTCCTTCATATTTCTCTATTAACCATGCTAATGTTCTCTCATAGCATCCCATAGATGTTCTATGAATAATATATGGTCTCTTCTTCTCGCCATTTTGATCGATATAGTACATATCAAATCTCTCTGCAAGGAACATATCTAATTGAATAGTAATCATTGTATCTTCTTTGCCATATACATTCTTAGCTTGAATATCTAACTTAGGACCATAAAATGCTGCTTCGCCATCTTCTTCTGTATAGTCAATCTCAAGCTCATCTAACATCTTACGCATCATATCTTGAACTGTATCCCATTGCTCAGCATTACCCAAATATTTTTCTTGATTGTTAGGATCCCATTTTGATAGACGATAAGTTATATCATCTTGTACTCCTAATGTAGTCATACAGTATTTTGCTAAATCAACACAACCTCTAAATTCAGCTTCAACTTGTTCAGGTGTTAATACTAAATGTCCTTCTGAAATAGTAAACTGACGTACGCGAGTAAGTCCATGCATCTCACCTGAGTCTTCATTTCTAAATAATGTTGAAGTCTCACCATATCTAATTGGTAAATCTCTATAACTGTGTTGTTCTGCCTTATATACATAGTATTGGAACGGACAAGTCATTGGACGAAGTGCATATACTTCACTATCATCTTTCTCTTCATCTCCTAATACAAACATACCTTCTTTGTAATGACCCCAATGGTCTGATATTACATATAAATCTTTCTTAGCCATAAGTGGAGTTTTAGTTCTTACATAACCACGTTTCTCTTCTTCATCTTCTATCCATCTCTGCATAGTCTGAATCATAGCCGCTCCCTTAGGCATTAATAATGGTAATCCCTGTCCTATAACATCAACAGTTGTAAATAGACCCATCTCACGACCTAATTTGTTGTGATCTCTCTTCTTAATATTCTCAAGAAACTCTAGTCTTTCTTCTAAATCAGCTTTCTTAGTATACGCAGTTCCATATATACGAGTAAGCATCTTATTGTCTGAATTGCCTCTCCAATATGCTCCTGAAGAAGATGTTAACTTGAAGAACTTAACTGGCTTAGTACTCATTAGATGAGGACCTGCACATAAATCAGTAAAATCGCCTTGCTCATAGAAACTAATTACAGAATCTTCTGGTAAATCCTTAATAAGTTCAACCTTATATGGCTCGTTCTTATCCTCCATAAACTTAATTGCTTCTTCTCTTGGTAAAGTAAATGATGTTATTGCAATATCTTCCTTTACAACTTTTTTCATTTCACTTTCAATCTTATCTAAATCTTCTCTTGTAAGAGATGGCATATCAAAATCATAATAGAAACCATTTTCAATAGCTGGTCCTATTGCACATTTTGCATCTGGGTATAATCTCTTAACAGCTTGAGCTAGTATATGAGACCCCGTATGTCTAAATGCGTCCTTACCTTTATCATCATTAAATGTAAGGATATTAAGCTCCACATCCCTATCAACTATAGTCCTTAAATCAACTACTTCTCCATTAATTTCTCCCGCACATGCCATACGTGCTAGACCTTCACTAATGTCTTTTGCAATGTCTAATACTGACATTTGATTCTCATACTCTTTAAAAGAACCATCTTTAAGTGTAATCTTCATTTTCTTACTTCCTTTCTAAAATGTAAGTATTATCACAACTAAGTATATTGCATAAAAAAAGTCCTTAGCGTGATAATCACACGCTAGGGACGATAATATCGCGGTTCCACCCTAGTTCCTGCATTGAGCACTTAACGAGGTATTCCCCGAGTTTAGTGTATTTTGCAGACTCTCTTCGTGACTATAACGTAATCAACGGTCTATTTTGTAGACAGCTTAGAGGTAGTCTTCAGCTAATCATATAAAATTCCTCCCAGCTAGTGTATAACACTATAGAATTCTCTCTGAATATATTTCCTTAGCTTACTCGTCTCATCATTGCTTTTATCTGTATAAAGTCTATATTTTACATGGTTTTAATTATATAGCTTTATTCTATCTATGTCAACGAATATACATTGAAAATAATTTTTTCCAAATTACTTTTAAATATTTTTCAAAATAGTTGTTGACAAATAAAGTTGTCAATGCTATTATGCACTTATGACAATAATATTTGTCATTTTGAAAAAGTTCTTTGTCATAACGACAGCTAAATTTGTCATTACTTAAATATAGCAATGTATATTAAGAATATTGAAGGGAGCGATATTTTGGAATTAGAAAACAGATTAAAAGAATATCGAGCTAGACTTAATGTTAATCAACAACAATTAGGTCAACTAGTAGGGGCTTCTAGACAAACCATAAGTCTTATTGAACGTGGTGATTATTCACCCTCAGTAACATTAGCTCTTAAAATAGCAAAGGTATGTAATGCAACAGTGGAAGAAATATTTATATTAGTGGAGGAGAAATAAGATGGAAAAGAACATTGTTAACGTTGAGACGAAAGAGAATAAGAAAATCACCGTAAAATTTGTATTTATAATGATAGGGGCATTTTGTTTTGGTGGATTCTTAGGAGTAGGTTTAGGTATACTCAGAAAGAATTTTAGCACATTTTTTAATAATAATATTATTTCAATAGATATGATTATCGAATTAGTTTCTTATGCATCAATGATTTTAATAATAATAATATTTTTTACAATTATAATATCATCACTAATACTGATTTCAAAGAGTAAAAAGTTAATCGCAATATGGGATGAAGAAGATGATGATATGTACATTAAAATAGATAAAATCCTTAGCAAAGCACTTAATCTTAACAACATATGTTTTATATTAAATACTATTCTGTTTGGTTTAGCATGTTATAACCTAATAAATAATAAACATTTATTATTTATCTTTATAAGCGTTGTATTTTATATATTAACAATATTCTCATCTATATTTTTTCAAGGAAAAGTCGTTAATATTACCAAAGAACTTAACCCAGAAAAAAAAGGAAATGTTCTCGATATGAAATTTCAGAAATCTTGGTTTAATAGTTGTGATGAAGCAGAACGTCATATAATATATGAAAGCTCTTATAACTCTTTCAAATTTATGAATATCATATATAATGTTGTAGTATTACTATTATCATGTGTTGGTATGTTTTTTAAGATAGGTATTTTCCCAATTATACTAGCTGGTATTCTATATCTTATGCATGTTATTTCTTACACAATAAATGTTCAGAAATCAGAAAACAAACGCAATAGTAAATAATGTTATATATAGAAAGGGATAAAGCACACTACGCTTTATCCCTTTCATTTATATTAATATACCTTCTACCACATCATGCACAGTCTCTATCTTGTCTAATCGGTATGCTTCACTACCACAGAACACTAGACCTTCATCAGTATTGCCTTTTACCGCATTAACAAGTGCCTTAGTTATACAATAAGGCATATTCTTTTGGTCACAAGTCTTTACACACTGATAACACTTTGATACAACTGCCTGAGAACCATTTTCAGATTCTTCTATAAATTTATTCTTAATAGCCCTTCCTGGCATTCCTACAGGACTCTTAACTATTACAATGTCTTCTTTTTTAGAATTAATATAAGCTTGTTTATATCCATCACTTGCATCACATTCTTCAGTGGCTACAAACCTTGTTGATACTTGTACTCCATCAATTCCTAGCGACATATTATATTCTACGTCTTCTTTATCAAATATTCCTCCTGCTACGACAACAGGAATCTTTTTATCATATTTACTTGCATACTCTGATACTATTTCCATAATGCCTTTTATCTCAGCTTCATATGTCTCTCTCGTATATGTATCTATTTGTTCTTTTGTAAATCCAAGATGTCCACCAGCCTTAGGACCCTCTATAACTACCATATCTGGAGCTATATTATTTTTCTTATCCCACATCTTACATATAACTTTTGCTGATTTAATAGATGATACTATTGGTGCTATCTTTGTCTTGCTTCCTTCTACTAACTTAGGTAATTCTATTGGCAAACCAGCTCCGGATATAATAATATCAACTCCTGCTTTAACTGCTGCTACTACATATCTTTCATAATATTTTGTAGCAACCATTATATTTACACCAATAATTCCACCTTTAGCCATTTCTTTAGCTAATTTTATCTTCTCACCTAATACTCTTAGGTTGGTTTCTACTGGATTCTTTTCATATTCTGGATCTAGGTATCCTATCTGTGCTGCAGATAATACTCCTACTCCACCTTCTCTTGCAACTGCTGAAGCCAATTTCTCTAAACTAACTCCTACACCCATGCCACCTTGTACAATAGGTTTCTTCGCAATTAAATCTCCTATTACTAGCTCTTTATATTTCATTGCATAATCTCCTTGCATAGTTATTCAAAACCCTTTAACGTAGTTCACTATACTAGATTATACTATTTCAATTAACGTGTCAACCATTATTTGTTACAAGATACATATTGACTTTCCTACAACTTAATAATTCACATATGCTAAAGTGATTTGTATGCAATCATATATCTTCATTGCTCATTATTAATGCAAAAAAGAGACACACAAATGTGCGTCTCTAAATTCGCTTATAATTAAACTAACTTAGCTGTGTTAAGCTTTACACCAGGACCCATTGTTGAAGCGATTACTACGCTCTTTAAATATTGTCCTTTTGCAGCTGAAGGTTTAGCTTTATTAATAGCATCTATTAATGTTTGGAAGTTGTCCGCTAACTGCTCCTCTGAGAAAGAAGCTTTTCC
>JAVBSN010000080.1:0-3697 GCA_031547045.1 Lachnospiraceae bacterium | reverse complement strand
TACTAAATATTAATTATAAGGCAGATGGTATAATCACAAGAAATGAATATACTAACGAGCCTAATGTTGATTTAACTACTTTAGTTAAAGTTGGTGATACAATGCAAGCTAAGGTAATTAAAGTAAATGATGGTGAAGGACAAGTTTTACTATCATATAAGAGAGTAGCTGCTGAAAAAGCTAACGAGAAGTTAGAAGCAGCATATGAGAGCGGAGAAGTTCTTAAAGCTAAAGTTACTCAAGTATTAGATGGCGGTTTAAGTGTTATCGTTGATGAAGCTAGAGTATTTATACCAGCTAGTTTAGTATCTGATAGTTTTGAGAAGAATTTGGATAAATACAAAGATCAAGAACTTGAATTTGTTATTACTGAATTTAATCCTCGTAAGAGAAGAATTATTGGTAATAGAAAACAATTATTAGTAGCTGCTAAGGCTGAAAAAGCTAAAGAATTATTCGGTAAGATTAAAGTTGGAGATACAGTAGTTGGTAAAGTTAAAAATGTAACTGATTTTGGTGCATTTATTGATTTAGGTGGAGCAGATGGTTTACTTCATATCTCTGAGATGTCTTGGGGAAGAGTTGATAAGCCTAAGAAATTATTTAATGTTGGTGATGAAGTTAAGACTATTATCAAAGACATTCAAGGTGAGAAGATTGCACTTAGTTTAAAATTTGAAGATTCTAATCCTTGGTTAAGTGCAACAGATAAATATGCAGTAGGTAATGTTGTAACAGGAAAGATTGCAAGAATGACTGATTTTGGTGCATTTGTTGAATTAGAGCCAGGTGTAGATGCGTTATTACATGTATCACAAATAGCAAAAGAGCACATTGAGAAACCGGCAGATGTTCTTAAAGTAGGTCAAGAAATTGAAGCTAAGGTTGTTGATTTCAAAATAGAAGATAAGAAAATTAGCTTAAGCATGAAAGCTTTACTTCCACAAGATGAAGAAGTGGTTGAAGAAGTAGCTGAGGTAACTGAGGAGTAATTGGAGTTATTATGGCTTACGATTATGAGACATTTAAAGTAAATATATATAGGCTTACTAATATTAATCTTGATATGTATAAAGAGCGTCAGATGAAACGTAGAATAGATTCCTTTATAGATAAAAAGGTTGGAAGTAACAATTACGAAGAATTTTTCAAAAAAGTTACTGTTAATCAAGAATTACTTAATCAGTTTATTAATTATTTAACAATTAATGTATCAGAATTTTATAGGAATCCTACTCAATGGGATGTGTTTGAGAAAAGTATACTTCCTAATATAATTAATAATTCCAAAGGAACTATTAAAATATGGAGTGCTGCATGTTCTACAGGTGATGAGCCTTATACACTTGCAATGATTTTACTTAAATACTTACCAGCTAATAGATTCAAGATATATGCTACAGATATAGATGATCATGTACTTGAATTTGCTAAGATAGGAATATATCCAAAGAGAAGTCTTAGTGGATTACCCAAACAGTATCTAAATGATTATTTTGAGTCTAGTGGTAATGAATATATTATTTCACAGGATATTAAGGGTCTAGTAGAATTTAAGAAACATAATTTGTTAGAGGATAAGTATCCAACTGATATGGATTTGATTGTTTGTAGAAATGTAGTTATATATTTTACTGAAGAAGCTAAGAGAGAAGTATATTTAAAATTTCATTCATCTTTAAAGAATAAGGGAATGTTGTTTATTGGAAACACTGAACAGATTATTAAACCAAAAGAATTAGGATTTGATATATTTAAATCATTTTTCTATATTAAAATGTAATACAAGGGTACAAGGTTACTCTTATAGAACAGTGTAGTCCTAGTGACTATACTGTTTCTTTTTTGATATAATTTAGTATATGTTTACTATATTTAGTAAGCATATCAATATCATTTAATAAACTATCATCTATATCTATATAAGTTATTTTATCGTTATGATTATATCTGTATCCGTATACTACAGTGTCCTTAATTTGCATAACATATTTACTGTGTTTCTTGATATAACAATTAGCTTTAGTAGCCTTTTCTCTATAATCTTTATCAACGTAAGTAGCTACACTTTTATGTATTGCTTTATCCTCAATTGGTAAATAATAATAATCTTTGTAATCTTTAAAGAAAAATTTTAAGGTATCATCAATAATTGGTAGTGTAATAGTGGCGTTATTATGAAGCCCTGTTATTAAAATATTATTTGCACCTTGACTTATTCTTCTCGGAATACTATTTGTAATGTTAATGTTTATTACAAAACGATTATCTTTAATTGTTGCAGAAGTAGCATCTATATTACCATCAAACAAGTCTTTATAGCACAATATATCTGATACAAGTAGAACACCTTCAACATCTTCAAAGTTATGTTGAAGTAATAGTTTTAGTAACTTGTCATTTTTAGAAGTAAGATAATCATTATATACTTTAATTAAATCACCACCACTATATTTATCATTTCTATCTATTCCTAAAAATAATTCTATAGTCTTTTGCTTTAGATTATCTAGATATAGAGCTTGTTTGTATGGACGTATTGCTTTATATATATCAATACTTGTAAGGTGATTAAAATTATAATTTATCTTATAATGTGTAAGTTTCTTGCATATGTAAGGTATATCAAAACCATCACCATTAAAATTAATAATATATTGAAAATTAGTAGCAAATTTCATGAATTCCTCTATTATAGAAACTTCTGATAATCCATCATCATTAAAAAACTGTTTCATAGTCCAATTGTTAATGTTAGTATCATAGAACATAACACCTACTAAATATAAAGATGTTACTTCGGGAGAAAACCCAGTTGTTTCAATATCAAACAACATAAGTTTATCCAAGGGATAATGGGAATCAATATAGTGAGAATCATTTATGTCTAAAACAGTTTCGATTATATTCATGGATAAATCCTCCTTAGTAGAAATAATAATTGTATTATAGCATAAAACTATCCCCAAAAGGATAGATTTATGCTATAATGACTATGAATAATTTTAAGAGGTGTTTGTATGTTAGCATATATCAAAGGAAATCTAGAAGCTATTAATGATGATAGTGTAATTATTGAAAATAACAATGTAGGATACTTAATTAAAACAACAGGTAAGGTATTATCAAGATTGCCATCTATACATAGTTTGATTATGCTATATACATATATGTATGTTAGAGAAGATGAGATTAGCTTATATGGATTTTTGACTACAGAAGAATTAGATGTATTTAAATTACTAATAAATATTAGCGGAGTTGGACCTAAAGCAGCAACTTCTATATTGTCTACATTGTCAGTAGACGAACTTGGAATGGCGGTGCTTAGTGATGACACTAAAGCAATATCTAAAGCTAATGGAATAGGTGCTAAAGGAGCACAGCGTATTATTATTGAACTTAAGGACAAGCTTCGTATTGAAGATATGATTAAGACTGGTGATAGTACAGAGTCTATTGATAATAATTCAAATGGAATTATTGGAGAAGTTACAATGGCATTAGCAAGTATGGGATTTTCTAATTCAGATGCTATGAGGGCTATTAAGAAGGTTGACTCATATGAAAATATGTCAGTAGAAGAACTACTTAAGGCAACATTAAAGAAGATAGTTTAATATTATAGATAGATAAAAATATATGAATTAATTAGGTGAAATAATGGTTGATAGAATAATATCTACGGATGTAACAA
>JAVBSN010000024.1:0-9004 GCA_031547045.1 Lachnospiraceae bacterium | reverse complement strand
TAAACCAGTAGCTACAATTAAAGCTAATGATTCAGTTATATTCTTTAATTTCCGTCCAGACCGTGCTAGAGAAATAACTAGAACTTTCTGTGATAAATCATTTGATAACTTTGAGAGAAAGAATGGTTTCTTACCACTTACTTTTGTATGTTTTACAGATTATGATGAGACAATTGGAAATAAGTTAGTAGCATTTACAAAGGATTCAGTTAGTAATACATTTGGTGAATACCTAGCAGCTAATGGAAAATCACAATTAAGACTTGCAGAGACAGAAAAATATGCTCATGTAACATTTTTCTTTAATGGTGGTGTTGAAGATCCTAATAAGGATGAGGAGAGATCATTAGTAAAATCACCAGCAGTTGCAACTTATGACCTACAACCAGAGATGAGTGCTCCAGAAGTATCAGAGAAATTAGTTGCAGCAATCACATCAGATAAATATGATGTAATCGTTATTAATTTTGCAAATCCAGATATGGTTGGACATACAGGAATTATATCAGCAGCAGTTTCAGCAGTAGAGAGAATTGACCAATGTGTTGGTGCTACTGTTGAAGCAATTAAGTCAGTTGGTGGTTCGTTATTTATATGTGCTGACCATGGAAATGCAGAGCAAATGGTAGATTATGAGACAGGAGCTCCATTTACAGCTCATACAACTAACCCAGTTCCATTTATATTAGTTAATTATGATGATAGCTATACATTAAGAGAAGGTGGTTGCCTAGCAGACATAGCACCAACTTTACTACAGATTATGGAGTTACCTCAACCAGAAGAGATGACAGGTAAAACTTTATTAATCAAAAAATAATATGGGCTATTATAATTTTTGTAAGTAAATAAGAGAGAATTATAAGGGCAGGTGATACTATATCATCTGCCTTTATAGATGCTATTTAGTTAAATAAAATAAAATGCAACCTTTTATAAAGCTAAAAAGTATAAAATATGTGAGTAAATAATTCTATAACATTATAAGGAGTGAAAACATGAAAAAGAAAACATTATTTTCAGTAACAATTATGATTATTGTATTAGGATTAGTTGGATGTATAGGAAGACGTCCAATAAATAGTAATAATACATATGATGATACTGAAGAAGTATCATGGGACGTAGAAGATAACACAGAAGACGAAGTAGAAGATGACACAGAAGAAGTTGATGAGGTAGAAATACCATCAGACTATACTAATTTTGAAAATGTATATTTATATATAGGTGATGAATGGGAATATCATAGTTCTGAAAGTGACACACATATATATAAGCATGTAAGTGGTACTGAATCTTTTGCCATATACGTTCAAAATGAAACTATGTATTCAGATTCTGATTTGTATAAAGCATATGATGATATGATAATTAGTACATTTGGCGAGGATTATACTTCAGATTCATATGATGATGGGGATCGTATATGGGTTGTATACAGATATGATGAAGGTAATAAAAATGATTCAACAGTTTGTACAGATGTATATGTTTACTCAAATGGAGATACTACTATATATATTGAAAATTCATATGTGGCAGATACTAGCGTAAGCTATGATATTTTAAATCTTATTGATTCAATAATAATTGAAGATTAGTTGTAATAACTTTATTTGTATATCGTTTCTATATATTGGATATAATATTAGAAAAATTAATGAATAATTTCATATATATGGAGGTATATAGAAATGATACGATATGAGATAACAGATGTTAAAGCAAGAGAAATACTAGATTCAAGAGGAAATCCAACGGTTGAAGTTGAAGTGGAATTGGCAGGGGGTGCCAAGGGGTTAGCGGACGTACCTTCAGGAGCTTCAACCGGACAATATGAAGCACATGAGCTTAGGGATGGGGAAAATCGTCATATGGGCAATGGCGTAGAAAATGCTGTTACTAATGTAAATGCAAGAATTGCAGATAAAATAATAGGCATGAATGCATTAGAACAGTCAAAAATAGATAAACTACTTATTGATTCGGATGGTACAGAAAACAAATCAAAGTATGGAGCAAATGCAATGCTAGGAGTTTCTCTTGCTATAGCAAAGGCATCGGCTAATGCCTTGGGTCTACCCTTATATAGATATATTGGTGGAACTAATACCAAGGTAATGCCGATTCCAATGATGAATATTTTAAATGGTGGAAAACATGCAGATAATACAGTAGATTTACAAGAATTTATGATAGCACCTGTTGGTGCAGATAATTTCAAAAAAGCAATGGAAATGGCATGTGAAATATATCATAATCTGAAAAAAGTTTTGAGGGAAAGAGGGTTATCAACTGGTGTAGGTGATGAAGGAGGATTTGCTCCAGATTTAGCTAACTCATCAGATGTATTATATTTGATTATAGAAGCAGTTGAAAAAGCAGGATACAAACCTGGAGAGGACATAAAAATTGCTATTGATGCGGCAGCTTCAGAATTATATGATGAAACCAGTGATAAATATTATTTTCCAGGTGAAAGTAAAATGTCTGGGAAAGAAATATATAGGAATGCGGAAGAGATGGTTCAATATTATGAAAGTTTAGTTGAAAAATTTCCTATATATTCAATTGAAGATGGGCTGGACGAAAATGATTATAAGGGATGGAAGCTATTAACATATAGACTAGGGGAAAAAATCCAATTAGTTGGAGATGATTTATTTGTTACAAATACAAAAAGACTTAAAAGTGGGATAGAAAAAGGAATTGCAAATTCAATATTAATAAAATATAATCAAATTGGAACTCTTACTGAAACTTTAGATGCAATTGAGATGGCAAAAACAGCAGGATATTCTGTAATTATATCTCATAGGTCAGGAGAGACTGAAGATGCTACAATTGCAGATATAGCAGTTGGTACAAATGCTGGACAGATAAAGACAGGAGCTCCTTGTAGATCAGATAGAACAGCTAAATATAATCAATTACTAAGAATAGAAGAAGAATTGGGGAAAATCTCAAAATATTAGAGAATTTATATAACTAATTATAAAAAAATGTTGTGTTTACTGATTCTATATGCTACAATACCATTTAGTGAGTTTTTACGTAGTAGGAGGTGTATATTATGGCAACATTAAAAATAGTGCTTACAATTATATTTATAATAGTTTCAATAGCAATATCTATATTAGTATTGATGCAAGAAGGTAAACAATCAGGTTTAGGTGCAATATCTGGTGGTGAAACATATTGGAGCAAGAACAAAGGTCGTTCTAAAGAAGCTTTAATGGTTAAAGTAACAACAGTATTAGGAGTTTTATTCATAGTACTTTCTTTACTTATATCATCAAAATTATTTGCCTAAGTTAATGGTTAGAATATAGTAGTATTTTATTAACTGAAGCATAATATATACTTTCAGATTTGTTAATGAGAGAATATATTATGCTTCAGTTTGTTTATAAGGAGATAGAGATGGATAATGAATTATATGATTCGCGAAAAAATAGAGTGTTAGCAATAATTCAAGATAAAAATTATACGCCACTTAAGTTTAAAGAATTAGTACAGCTTCTTCAGGTAGAACCAGAAGACAAGCCTGTATTAAAAGATATTCTTAAAGAATTAGAAGAAGATGGCAAGATAATGATGAGTGCTAGGGGTAAATATCAACTATTGGATAATGATTATTGGGTTGGTGTTTTTGAAGGTCATACAAAAGGTTTTGGATTTATAAGTGTTGAAGGTGAGAAAGAAGATTATTTTGTATCAGCAGATGCGACAAATGGAGCTCTTCATAAAGATAAGGTTCTATTTAAAATTACAAAGGTTGCTACTGAAAATAGTGGCAAGAGAAAAGAAGCAGTTATTATTAAAATATTACAAAGAGGATGTAAGACATTAGTAGGAACTTATCAGAAAAATAAATCCTTTGGATTTGTTGTGCCTGATAGTCAAAGGTTTAATAAAGATATATTTATACCTAAGAAATTTACATCTGGAGCAGTTAATGGTCATAAGGTAGTTGTTAAGATAACAGATTTTGGTGATAATGATAGAAAACCTGAAGGAAAAATAACAGAGATAATAGGACATATAAATGATCCAGGTACTGATATAATGTCAATTGTTAAGGCATATGAATTACCTATGGAGTTTAATGACAAGGTAATGAATCAGTTAGAATCTATTCTTGATGAAGTAGGTCCAGAAGATATGGATGGAAGAATGGATTTAAGAAATATTCAGACTGTTACCATTGATGGTGAAGATGCCAAAGATTTAGATGATGCTATAACAATATCTAAAAATGGAGACATATATCAATTAGGTGTTCATATTGCAGACGTAACTAACTATGTTACAGAAGGGTCCCCTCTTGACAAAGAAGCACTAAAAAGAGGAACAAGTGTATATCTAGTAGATAGAGTTATTCCTATGTTACCACATAAACTATCTAATGGAATATGTTCATTAAATGAAGGCGTGGATAGATTAGCGTTAAGTTGTATTATGGATATAGATATGAAAGGTAAGATTGTAGGACATCAGATTGCTGAAACAATAATAAATGTTGATAGACGTATGAGTTATACTGACGTTAATAAAGTGATTATTGGTGATGAATGTGCAAATGAAGAATATGCAGATTTTGTGTCTATGTTTATTAATATGAAAGAATTAGCAGATATATTAAGAAAAAATCGTCATAAAAGGGGTTCCGTAGATTTTGATTTTCCAGAATCTAAGATTATCTTAGACAAAAATGGTAAACCAATAAATATTTATCCGTATGATAGAAATGATGCAACTAAAATTATTGAAGATTTTATGCTTAAAGCTAATGAAACTATAGCTGAGGATTATTTTTGGCAAGAGATACCATTTGAATACAGAACTCATGAAGCTCCAGATACAGAGAAGATTGATAAGTTAAGTGTATTAATTAATAACTTTGGATATTATTTTAAGACAACTTCAGAAAATATTCATCCAAAGGAATTTCAAAAGTTGCTTGAAAAAATAGAAGGTGAACCAGAAGAACCTTTAATTAGTAGATTAACATTACGTTCTATGAAACAGGCAAGATATACATCCGTATGTTCAGGGCATTTTGGATTAGCAGCAAAATATTATTGCCACTTTACGTCTCCGATAAGAAGGTATCCTGATTTACAGATTCATAGAATTATTAAAGAGAATTTAAATGGTAAGTTAAATGGAAAAAGAAGAGACCATTATGATAAGATATTACCACAAGTATCTGAAGATAATTCTAAAAAGGAAAGAAGAGCAGAAGAAGCAGAAAGAGAAGTTATTAAGCTTAAAAAAGTTCAATATATGTCAGAGCGAATAGGAAATGTATATGAAGGAATTATATCTAGTATTACTGCTTGGGGAATATATGTAGAATTGCCAAACACTATAGAAGGAATGATACACGTAACTTCTTTATACGGTGATTATTACTTTTATGATGAATCAAAATATGTTATGATTGGCAGAGATAGCGGAATCGAATATAAGCTTGGACAACGAGTTAAAATAAAGGTTATTAAAACCGATAAATTAACAAGAACTATAGATTTTGAAATATATGAAGATGATGACGAGGAGTTGATGTAGATGGCCAAAGAAACAGGTATTAAATTAATTGCTAATAATAAAAAGGCCTATTTTGACTACTTTATAGAAGATACCTATGAGGCTGGAGTTTCTTTAGCTGGAACAGAGGTTAAATCTTTAAGACAAGGACATTGTAGTATTAAAGAATCTTTTATTGGAGTTGATAAAGGAGAAGTATATATACATCATATGCATATAAGTCCTTATGAAAAGGGAAATATATTTAATAAAGATCCATTAAGAACAAGAAAACTTTTATTGCATAAATATGAAATAAACAAAATTATGGGGCAAGCAAAAATCAAGGGGTATACCCTTGTGCCTCTTAAGGTGTATTTTAAAGGTAGTTTAGTTAAAATAGAAATAGGCTTAGCAAAGGGTAAGAAGCTATATGATAAAAGACAAGATATAGCAAAGAAAGATCAAAAAAGAGAGGCTGAAAAAGAATTTAAAATTAGAAATCTTCAATAATTTATTGATAATTTATTGGAGTGTGTTATAATAAGCGTTAGCGAGTAAGAGTAGATATAAACGATTCTTTACTAGCTAATTAGATTAATATATGTAATGATTTTGGAGGATATTATGAGTCAAGAAAAAGTAGATAAGAGAAAATACGAGAAACAACATAGAAAAGAAATAGAAAAGAAAAACAAAATAAAGAGAAATGTTAGTGTTGTAGCCATAATAGTTGTTTTATTAGCTATAATAGCAACTCCTTTTGGATATAGTATATATAAGAGTAATCAAAAGGATAAAGAAAGTCAGGCTCTATACCAAGACTTTTTGGAACAGTTAGCTACTTATTCTGCAACTGATACAGAGGATGCTTCAGAGGATGATTCTGATACAGAAGATACTTCAGAAGATAATACTGATACAACTGATGCAGAATAGAATATAATAGATATACGCGTCTGTAAACCAAACACCTAATTAGGGGTTGTACTGGTTTCGACGGGGGTTTAGAAATTGAAGAAGCCATCTGTGGACTAGGACCACATAAAAACTTAGAAATAAATATAAACGCAGACGAAAATTTAGCGTACGCTGCCTAGTGGCAGTTGCCTTTTCTAAGAATCTCGCAGCTTAGTTAAGGTACCGACTTTGCGGGGCACTTCACCATCAAAGCTTTGAGATGGCGGAAGATTTATGAAGCTACTAAGAACTAAAGCCTGTTAGTGGGCGTTAGTTCGAGGGAATGTTAAAACACTGACTGTGATGGGAGATGCTTTGATGGAAGAGCTTTCGGACAGGGGTTCGATTCCCCTCAGCTCCATTGAGAAAACTTAATGAAATCAAGGGTTTGCATGATTTGAAATTTGATTACCTTTGATTACCTTACAGAATTGTTCAGAAAGTAGAGTTCTGTATAATGGATAAGCCAGTATTCTTTAATGAATATTGGCTTTTTATTATTTAAAAATTGCGTAGTGTTGTTGAATGTAGTTTTATGATATATGATGTGAAAGCTGAGTTTCGTCTAATAGTAAAAAAATAAATAATGCCAAGAAAGTAGGAAATCCTACCAACTTGGCACTAATGGTTTATAAAATTAGATTTGCAATTTTGGGATTATGCAATATAAACATTAATTGCTTGAAGCCCTTTTTGTCCATTAGTAGTATCAAATGTAACATTTTGACCTTCTTCTAAAGACTTAAATCCATCCATAGCAAGACCTGAGTAATGTACGAATACATCTTCACCATTTTCATTACTGATAAATCCAAATCCTTTTTGATTGTTAAACCATTTTACTGTACCTTTATTCATGAAAGATACCTCCTAAATTATAATATGCATTCTATAAAAACAAAAAAACATATCAGTGCAAATCATCAATAAAAATATGATTTACAAAATATGTTGAATCAAGGCTTTATTAAAATACTTTTTGTATAATAACACTACTGTAGGTGAATGTCAAGAACAAATTTTAATATAACAAAAATTAGTACAAGATAGCAAGAGACTTTGGATTCATCATATAGATTTAATTTTTTGAATCAAAAGAAATATAACTCATGTAAAATGGTTAATGATTTTAGAATTAATATTAATGCTTTCAGATGGTGCACTCACATATATAGATTTATCATTAGAAGGGAAACCGGTATTTGCTATTATAGGATACGTATTTGGAATAGTTATGCCAATTGGTAGGTTTGTTTTAGTATTTGAATGGATAATTTATTTGACAAAAGCCCCATTCCAGAAATACTATTTCAATTTTAAAAGCCTATGTCCTCTTGGTGGAGTTGATGTTTGTATTGGTATGATATTAACAGTATTTTTGATAATATGGTGGGTAATGAAAGAATATAGAAACAACAAAAAAGTTATTATAGTATATTTGTATATTTAATTGAGATATGAATGAAATTAGTGTATAATTGTATAAGACTTGCACAATATAAGCAGGTAATATTTATGATAACAGGGAGAGTACATATGAAAAAAGCAAGTGTATTATTAATGGTTGTATTATTAGTGTTTGGATTAACTGGTTGTGGTAAAGAGGTGAACCCTATTACAGACGATTTAAAGAATTATTTAGAACAGATAGTACTTATTCAGTCAATTCATGATAGTGCAGTTAATGCATATAATTCATATTTTAATAATGATGATATATCTTCTAATGATTTAGTAGTTATAATAGATGAGCAAGTTATTGTTGGATTTGAAGAGTACATTGAAAAATTAGATGCTATTGAAACTACTACTGATGAAGTAACAAACTTAAAAACTATGTATACAGATAGTGTTAAGCTTCAATATGATGCAATGGTTATAGTATCAGGGGCAATTGATGAGAAGAATACAGAGAAGTTATCAGAGGCAAGTACAATGTTGTCAGATGCAACATACAAATATGATGAATATAAGACTCAACTTAAGAAGTTAGCAGAAGAAAATAGTATATCCTTAGTAAATAGTAATGAGACTAGTGAAGGTATTAGCCAAGAGTAGGATTATATTTAGGAAGTAGGTAGGTATATGGATAGAGAAGAACTTATAGTAGGCGGATATATGTTTCAAGATTATAGAGAGGCTCAGATCGCTACAAAAGAACTTAAGAATGTAGAGATGATACGTTCTAAGACGGATTATAATAATAAAGATTCAATGCTTGAAGTATACAATAAATTAATAGAAAGAAATTTTTTCAAAACAATAATAGGATACGAGTTTTTATCAGAATTAAGACATGCTTTGATAAAAGACGGATATTGTATGGATAATGAGTTAGTACCGATTTCTGTAAAGCATATTATTACGCGTGGACCAGATAATACTGCTAAGATTGAGAAGTTAGAGGAAAGTCTTGAAAAGCTTACTATTTTCAAAAAGAAATTAGTTATAGCAGTAATATCCTTATCAATTTTGGTTGCAGGTATGTTTTTTATTGCAGCTACTAATA
>JAVBSN010000068.1:0-28823 GCA_031547045.1 Lachnospiraceae bacterium | reverse complement strand
AATTACTGGATTATATACTGTATTAGTAGATGGTGATGATTTTAATGAACCAATTACAGATACGGCTAGAGGTATTTTAGATGGACATATAATGTTATCAAGAAAGCTAGGACATAAGAATCATTATCCAGCAATAGATGTTTTACAAAGCATTTCTCGTTGTATGAGTCAAATAGCTTCAGGAGATCATAAAGGTGCATCAGGAAAGTTGAAAAATGTTCTTGCAGTATATAATGAAGCAGAAGATTTAATAAATATTGGAGCTTATAAATCAGGCTCTAATCCAGAAATTGATTATGCAATAAGTAAAATATCTCAAGTTAATCAATTTTTAATGCAAAATATTGATGATAAATATTCATTCGAACAAGAAATAGATATGTTAAGTAATATATTTGTCTAGCGTAGGAGTAAAAAATGGCAAAGTTTTTTTATAGAATGCAAAATATATTAAACATTAAATATAAGTTAGAGGAACAAGCAAAACAAGAATATCGAGAGATACAGATTCGACTTAATAGTGAAAATGATGTTTTGATTGAATTTATTTTACGAAAAAACCATTATATTGACGAGTATAAACGACTTACTAGAAGTGTTTTAGAAATACTAGAGATAGAACAGTGTAAAAATGCAATTATTATAATGGAAGACAATATTAACGCTCAAAAAGAAAAGATTAGAAAAATAGAAATTGAGTTGGAATTATCTAGACAGAAGCTAAATGAAGTGATGCAAGATAGAAAAGTTCATGAAAAACTTAAGGAAAATCAATTTGAAGAGTTTTTAAAAGAAATAAATAGCCAAGAGATGAAAGAAATTGATGAATTGGTTAGTTATAAATATAATGATTCGGAAGATGATTTGGAGGAGTAGTATGGCTAAGAAGAAAACAAGTGATGAAGAAAAAGGTGGAAGCAAGATATTATCAAGTATAATAGTTTTTTTGATAATTATTGTTTGGTTAGTTGGACTAGCTTTGCTTGTTAAGTTTGATGTAGGTAACTTTGGAAGTAATGTACTTAGACCAGTACTTAAAGATGTTCCTGTAATAAATAAGATATTGCCAGCAGCAAGTGAGGATGAATTAGTAAAAGAATCTGATTATGAATTTTCAACTATGTCTCAAGCTTTATCAAGAATTAAAGAATAAGAGACAGAAAACTCAGAATATAGAACTCAAATAGATGAATTAACAGAGCAAGTAGGCGATCAAACCAATGAAATTTCACGTTTAAAGGTCTTTGAAAGCAATCAACAAGAATTTCAAACAGCAAAAGATCAATTTTATTCAGAAATAGTCTATGGAAATAGTGCCCCATCGGCCGATAAATATATTGAGTGGTATAATAAGATAGATAAATCTAATGCAGAACTTATATATAGACAGATATTAGGTGATCAAAAAGTTGATGATGATGTTAAAGAATTAGCAAAAAGTTATGCTGCTATGAAGCCTGCTGAGGCTGCTAAGATACTAGAAGAGATGCCAAATAATTTAGATACTGTAGCAAAAATATTAGATGCAATGTCAGCAGAAGAAAGAGGAAATATATTAGGCAAAATGGATCCGCAATTTGCGGCCAATGTTACAAAAAAACTTATGCCTTAATATATACATTTTTTTATAATAATGAGAAAGGAGGAAGAAAAATGGTAGTATCTCAAACAACAGGGTTTGATAGTACAGTTTCAAATCTAAGTAATAACAGCAATAAAAAAACCAAGGGTTCAAAAGAGTGTATTTCAGAAGACTTTATGAGCTATCTAAGTGTTAATACTACTGTAGAACAAAAAGTAGAAGTAAAATCTAAAGAAGATACTAATAACACTAATATAAATTCATCAGATGACAGTTATTCTTATAATGAAAAAAATACTAATGATGTTTTAACAAAACAACAGGTTAATGATAAGAATGTAGAGAATAATAAGGCTTCTAATGATATGACAGAAGATGATGAAGTGAATTTTGAAGCTGTTGAAGATGCAGTAGCAATTTTACAAAATTCTATAATGGATGTTTTAGATATTTCAGTAGAAGATTTAGAAAATATGCTATCTGATATGGGATTAGAGATAACAGATCTTTTTGATAAAAATAATCTGGTAGATTTTATATTAAATTTTAGCGGTGCTGAAAAAATAGATCTTATCACTAACGAAGAATTAGCAAAGACTGTAAATAAATTATCTAATAATTTAGATCAAATTGTAAAACTATTTGATTTACAAGAAGTAGACGTAGAAGATGTTGCGAATATGAAAAATATATCAGATATACCTGAAAAGGTAATGTATAGCAACGATGAAAATAATATTATATACAGTAAAGAAGATTCGACTGATACAAATGTAAAAATATCTATTGATAAGCCATCTGTTTTAAACAAATTAGATAGTGAAAATAATACACAATTTAATAACAATACAGATAATAACTCAAAAGATGATTCTAAAAAACAATCGTTTACTTATGAAGAAATAGCAAGTGATATAGTTAATAATCTTAATAGATTTGTTTCAGAAGTAGAGATGGTAGATAATGCATTTGGTGAAGAAGTAAGTTCTGTTGATATTATTAATCAAATTATTGATAGCATTCAAGTTAAAATGAATCAAGATACAACAAGTATGGAACTTCAATTATATCCAGAACATCTTGGAAAAATACAACTTCATGTATCTACAAGAGATGGAATTGTTACAGCAAGTATTATAGCTGAAAATGAAGCAGCTAAGACAGCTATTGAAAGTGGATTATCAAATCTTAAGGATGCGTTAAATAATCAAGAGTTAAAGATTGAAGCAGTTGAAGTAAGTGTTGCAACAACAGGATTCGATCAACAAAGAGATGGTAATACAGGTGATTCTGAAAATGCAAATCAATCAAAGTCTAGTAGACGTATAAATCTAAATGATTTAAGTGGTATTGAAGATTTAGATGAAGAAGGAGAACTAGAAGTTGAAATGATGAAAGTATCAGGAAACAGTGTAAGTTATCAAGCATAATAAAAGAAGGAGGAAGTAAGATGGGAGTAACAGGAATAGATACATCGGCAGCAAGTACATATGCAAGTACAAGTAAAAAAAGTGATACTAGTAGTTTAGACAAGGATGCATTTTTACAATTATTAGTTACACAAATGCAACATCAAGATCCGCTAAATCCAGAGTCAAATACAGAGTATATGTCTCAATTAGCACAGTTTTCTTCACTTGAAGCTATGAATAACTTGAATTCAACAACAGTTAATAATCAAGCACTTAACCTAGCTGGACAATATGTAATTATAAATACAACAGATTCATCAGGAACAGTAAAACAGATTAGTGGATTAGTTGATTATGTAACAGTAAGTAATGGTAAAGCACTATTATCAATAAATGATGTTTATTATTCAATAGATGATTTGGATTCAGTTGTAAGTATGGATTACTTAGAATATTTAGCGAAATTAGAGAATGCTTCATCCGCTACTGATTCAGAAGATAATACATCAGATGATGGTACAGATGATACAACTACTACAGAGTAATAGTTGGTATACTGAATAGGAGAGATGGTTATGAATGGAATCGATAATCATATTTATTCTCTTGAACAAGCTGCAAGTAAGTATTTAACTCAGAAGAAAGAAGTTACTAATGACAATAGCACTCAGCTATCCTTTGATGAGATTTTCAATAATAAGGCTAATGTAGTTTCAAAAAATCAACTTGTATTTTCTAAACATGCAAATGAAAGATTAGAAAGTAGAAATATTAATTTAACAGAAGGACAAGTAGAGAGATTGAACGAAGGGGTAGCACAAGCTAGAGAAAAAAGTATAAATGAATCATTAGTAATGATGGATAATTTAGCATTTATAGTTAGTGTTAATAACAATACAGTTATAACTGCACTTGATCAAGATAGTAGTGATAACAAAGTTTTTACAAATATTGATGGAGCCGTAATTGTATAGCTGGACCTACGGGAAGCTATTTATCTTCGAATGACAGAGAAGATAATTATACGGACAATTTAAGGAGGTCGTTTATTATGATGAGATCATTATATTCTGGTGTAGCAGGTCTAAAAACTCACCAGACAAAAATGGATGTAATAGGTAACAATATAGCAAACGTTAATACAGTTGGTTTTAAAGCAAGTTCTGTATTATTTAAAGAAGTATTATATCAAACAACACAAAGTGCAACAGGGGCTAATGCTTCAACAGGTACTGGTGGTACTAATGCTAGACAAATAGGTTTAGGTTCAGGAGTAGCAGCAATTAAGAGTAATATGACTGCTCAAGGTTCTGCACAAAGTACAAATAATCCATATGACTTAATGTTAAATTCAGATTCATTTTTCATTATTAGTAGAGATGGTGTAAACTATTTTACTAAAGTAGGTTCTTTTGATACAGATGAAGCAGGTAACTTAGTTACTGGAGCAGGTGATTTGGTTATGGGATGGAAAATAGATCCAGATAATCCTACACAAATCAAGAAGGATACAGTATCATCACTTAAAATAGAATCAGTTGAGAATAAATATACTGAGCCAGAGATGACAACTAAGACATATCTTAGTGGTAATATAGATAGAACAGATCCAGCCCTTCAATCAGCAGATGGTGCTACAAGAACTGTAACAATATATGATAACCTTGGTTATAAATATACAGCAAAGATGAAACTGACAATGGATACTACAGATACAAGCAAGTATTATGCAGAATTAGTTTCTGTTACAAATGAAGACAATGTAAATATCTTAGAAAGTGGAGATTACTCAGCAACTTTTGGAGCTGATCCAGCAGTATTAAAATTTGATAAGGATACAGGTGAATTTGTGGATATTGATGGTGGTAATAGTATTCAATTAACTATTACACCAAATGGAACTAATGGTAATATATTTGCTAATACTGAGAGTGCTTCAATAGATATAGATTTTTCGAATGTTAAAAACTATGCTGAAAAAGGAACATCAACTGTAACTTGGATAAGAGGTGGCAGTGATAAGACAGGCGGTGGTAGAACTAAAGGTACTTTATCAGATGTAAGTATTGGTACAGATGGTAAAATATATGGAGTATATAATAATGGTGTAACAAAGTTATTAGGTCAAATAGCAGTTGCTCAATTTACAAATCCGGCTGGTCTTGAGGCCATAGGTGGAAACTTATATAAAGAAACACAAAACTCAGGTGAATTTGACGGGATAGGTCAAGAAGTTACTTCTTCTGGTGGAAGTATGACTCAAGGTGTACTTGAGATGTCTAATGTTGATTTATCAGCAGAGTTTACAGATATGATAGTTACACAAAGAGGATTCCAAGCTAATTCAAGAATTATTACAACTTCAGATTCAATGTTAGAAGAACTTGTAAATCTTAAGAGATAATTAAAATAGTATTTGATTGTGACAGCCTAATAAGACTGTCACAATCAATTTATCTTAAATTAGAAGTATTTAAATGTTAAAAAAGAGTAAAATTAATTAGTGACTAGGGGTATTAATTGTTGAAAATAGGGAGTATTTGTGTATGATTGAATTAACTAAAATAAATAACGTGAAAATTACAGTAAATTCTGATATAATAGAGGTTGTTGAAGAAACTCCTGACACCGTTATAACTCTTACTACGGGAAAGAAGATTATTGTAAAAGAGAGTAGACAAGAAGTGTCAAATTTAGTAATATCATATAGACGAAATATTTTTTCGGACATCATTAGTAGTGTGAGGTGAAATAAATGGATATAGCATCAATTATAGGACTGGTTTTAGCAGCGGGATTAATGGTGTTTGGTATGCTTAATAGTCCGGCCGGTGTTGCTGGTATGGAAAGCTTTTGGGATCCACCATCAGTACTTATTACTTTTGGAGGAGCGTTTGGTTCCGTACTTGCTTCTTGTACAATGCAAGGGTTTATAACAGGAATGAAATCATTCTTGTTAATATTTAAATTACCTAAAAATAATGAATCAGATACCATTAGAACTATTATTGAATTATCTAATGTTGCTCGTAAAGAAGGTTTACTAGCTCTAGAAGAATCAGCTAATAACCTAGAAGATGAATTTATGAAAAAAGGTATTTTACTAATAGTTGATGGAACAGATCCGGAATTAGTTAGAAATATATTAGAAACAGAACTTGTTAATATTGATACTAGACATCAAGCAAATATTGGATTTTGGAAAAATGTTGGTGCCATGGGACCTGCATGGGGTATGATTGGTACTCTTATAGGTCTTATTCTTATGCTTAAAGATTTATCAGATCCAGATTCTATAGGACCTAATATGGCAACAGCACTTGTAACAACATTTTATGGTTCTGTACTTGCTAACTGGGTATCAACACCTGTTTTTACCAAATTGGCAGTATATAATGATGCTGAAATAATGATGAAAGAAGTTATGATAGAAGGATTATTATCTATTCAAGCAGGTGAAAATCCAAGAGTTATAGAAGAGAAACTTAAGTCATTTTTAGACCCTAAAACTAGAGAAGCATTGAATGAGGGTGGTGAAGAATAATGGCAAAGAGAAAAGAACAACCACCAGATGGGGGTTCGCCAGCATGGATGGCCACCTTTAGTGATTTAATGAATCTGCTATTATGCTTTTTTGTATTATTATTTGCTAGTTCAACTATGGATGAAGGAAAACTGCAGAAGATAGCAGCATCATTTGAAAATATGAGTTTTAGTATTTTTCCGCAAGGAGAGATTAATTTAGTAGAAGGGCAAATTGTATCAGGTGGAGTTACACAACTTCCTGGTATAGAATCATTATTAGAATATATTGGAAAAGCATCAGAAGCTACAGGTGATGAGATTGATCAGAAGACAACTGGAAGAGGAGATACTGAGAATGATAAAGATTCTATTGAAGAAATATTAGAAAAGATGGAGGCAGAAAGCTTAGAGCAATCTGAACAGATGTATGAAGATATATCAGATATAGTAGAATCATACAGTATTGAAGATAAGATAGTTATTGATTATAACTCTCAGTATGTACAACTAGATTTAAATGGTGCAATCTTATTTGATAGCGGTAAAGCAGAAATATTAGATGAAGCAAAGGGCCTTATGCAAAAAGTTGCCAGTATACTTGTAAAGTATAAGGATTGTATAATTGAAATTGAGGGACATACAGACAATGTGCCTATGAAAAACAATAAATACGAGAGTAATAGAGATTTGTCTACAGCTAGAGCAAATAAAGTCTATGAATATTTAATAGTGCAAGAGAATTTTATTGATAGTAATATTAAATTAGCTGGTTATGGTGAAAGCCGACCAGTAGAGTCTAACGATACAGCAGACGGTAGGGCTAAGAATCGTAGAGTAGTTATTAAGATATACAATCAATTAAGATCCGAACAAGTATTAGAATAGGGTTATATAGAAAGGAATATTAGATATGAAAAAAAATCTTATATCAGTTGTAATTTTGGCTTTATGTATAATTAATCTTGTACTTAATGCAATAATAATATTTGTATGTATGCCATCGGCAACAAAGACAAACAAATTAATAACAGAAATATCTTCTATACTGAATCTAGAATTAGAGAAGCAAGAAGATAAACCAACAGTAAATATAAAAGATATAGCTACTTATAGCATAGAAAAAGCTCAGGTAATTAATCTTAAAAATGATGGAAGTGGAGATTCTCGTTATGTACAAGTTGCAATAACATTATCTTTAGACAGTTCATCAAAAGAATATGAAGTAGTTAATGAAAAACTTCCTAATCTGGAAGGATCTATATCTAATGATGTTAGAGATGTAATATCAACATATACTTATGCAGAGATAACTGATTTGGAAATACAAGCTCAAGCAAAAGAAGAGATTCTTAAGAAGTTGCAAGAACGTTTTCAAACAGAGTGTATATATAGTGTAGATTTTAGTACTTTTACTACACAATAAGCATTATACTAAAAGGTATAGCTTGGGAGGTGAGTAAGTATGGCAGATGTGTTATCTCAAAATGAGATAGATAATTTGCTTAAACAGTTAAGTACAGGCGAATTAGACATGGAAGAGATGAATGAAGGGCCTGCTGTTAAAATAAAAGAATATGACTTTGCTAGACCTGCTAAGTTCTCAAAAGAACATTTAAGAACATTAGAATTTATTTTTGAACATTTTGGTAGGTTGGTTTCTAGTAACTTACCAGCCTATTTGAGAAAAAATGTTCAGATAGATGTTATGAATTCAGAGTCAGTTACTTACTCAGAGTTTTCAAATGCATTAGCTAATCCAGTATTATTGGGTATAGTTAATTTTTCACCACTTAAGGGAAATATAATTATTGAATTAGCAGAAAATATAGGATATTCAATGATTGATAGAATGTTAGGTGGAGTTGGAGAGCCGTTAGAAAAGACAAGAGACTTTTCGGAAATTGAGTTAAGCATATTAGAAAGAATATTTACTGTTGTTGTAAATTTATTAAGAGAACCGTGGAAAAATGTTGTTGAGTTAGAACCTAGATTAGAGAGAATTGAGACAAACTCTCAATTTGCACAAATTATTTCACCTAGTGAGATGATAGCAATAGTCACAATTAATGTAACTATTGGTAGTGTTGAAGGATTAATGAATATTTGTCTTCCTTTTCTTACATTAGAAGATATAATGGATAAACTTAATACAAAATATTGGTTTTCTACAATGCAGGATAGAGATGAGGCATCATATAGTGATGTTATTGAAACAGCAATTTCAAAGGCTCATATACCAGTTAAGTCTATATTAGGTACTAGCACTATTTCTGTAATGGATTTTGTGAATTTACAGATAGGTGATATAATTAAATTAAATAAAGATGTTAACGAGGAATTAGATGTATTTGTAGGTAATATTAAAAAATTTAAGGCCTTACCTGGTTCTTCAACAGAGAACTATGCGGTTAAGGTAACAGAAATAATTAGAGAGGAGTAGAGTATATGGATGGAATGTTATCACAGGAAGAGATAAATGCCTTGCTTGGTGGTATGGGTACCAGTGATTCATCTGAAGAAGTATCTGATACGGAAGAGACTTTATCAGATGAGGAAAAAGATGCCATTGGTGAAATATCGAATATATGCATGGGAACTGCAGCTACCACTCTTTATTCTCTAGTTAATCAAAAAGTTGTAATTACAACCCCTGATGTTACTTTGTGTAGATGGGAAGATATAACAGCAGAATATGAAAAGCCTTGTGTATTTATAAATATTTCATATAGAGAAGGTATTGAAGGTAATAATATCTTGATTCTAAAGGAAGATGATGTTAAAGTAATAACAGATTTAATGATGGGTGGAGATGGTACAAATTTAATTGATGAATTATCAGAATTACATTTAAGTGCTATTTCGGAAGCTATGAATCAGATGATGGGTTCAGCCGCTACATCAATGTCATCTATGCTTGAAAAGAAAATAGATATTTCACCTCCAGTAGCAGACTTGGTTGATATGTCTCAAGAAGTTGAAAGTCATATGGGTAAGGAATTTAAAAACAGAAATTTTGTAAAAGTTCTATTTAAAATGGAGATAGGGGATTTAGTAGATAGTAATATAATGCAATTATACCCTATTGAACTTGCAAAGGATTTATATAATAATTTTAACAATGCTAGATATGATACTGAACAAGTTGATAATAATGTTGTGGAACAGCAGCCAACTGCTTCAAATGTGAGTCAACCAGTTATGAATACTGGTCAGCCTCAAATGATGCAACAACAACCTCAGATGATGCAACAACCTCAAATGATGCAACAACCTATGATGCAACAGCCTGCAATGAATGGGCAGATGCAATATGGGTATAGTAATCCACCTATGCAAGATGTTAATGTGCAACCAGTACAATTTCAAGCATTTAATGCAACATATAATCCATTATCACAACAAGAAAACATTGAATTGATTATGGATGTTCCATTAGAAGTAACTGCAGAGCTTGGAAGGACTAATAAATCTATTAAAGAAATATTAGAGCTTGCACCTGGAACAATAATTGAATTAGATAAAATTGCTGGTGAACCAATAGATGTTTTAGTTAATGGTAAGCTTGTAGCAAAGGGAGAAGTTGTTGTTATTGAAGAAAGTTTTGGTATTAGAGTAACAGAAATTATAAAAGATAAAATATAATGATGAAACGGAGAGTATATTATGGCAAAAAATATTTTAATTTGTGATGATGCTTCTTTTATGATAATGATGATAAAAGATATTTTAGTAAAGAATTGGTACAATATAGCGGGAGAAGCTGAGAATGGATTGAAAGCTGTTGAAAAATATGCAGAAATAAAACCAGATTTAGTACTTATGGATATTACCATGCCTGAGATGGATGGTATACAAGCTCTTAAAAAGATTAAAGAAATGGATCCTAATGCAAGTGTAGTTATGTGTTCAGCAATGGGACAACAGGCAATGGTTATTGAATCAATTCAATCAGGAGCAAGAGATTTTATTGTAAAACCATTTCAACCAAATCGTGTATTGGAAGCAGTTTCTAAGGTATTTGCATAATGACAATATATTGTGTTGCTGATAATAGTTCATGGTTGGAAAGTCTTGTTCAATTGTTTTGTGTAATTTTAATATTCATATTTGTTGTATTTTTAGCGTATTTTGCAGCTAGAGTTGCAGGAAGCTTTCAAGCTAATATGGTTACTAAACAAACTAATATTAAGATAATTGAGACATATAGAATTACCAATAATAAGTTTATTCAAATTGTAAAACTTGGTGACAAATATGTAGCGTTAGGTGTTGGTAAGGATGAAGTTAACCTTATTGCTGAATTGAATCCTGATTCTATTAATGATATTCAATCACCACTTACTACAAAGATTGATTTTAAAGATGTACTTGCAAAGATAAGAAAAGATAATAACAATAAAGAATAGAGTAGGTCTTATTAATGAAATTATTATTAAATAACAAAAGCAAGGATATTCAAGATGATCCTTGTAAAAGCAAACAAAAAAGAATAAAGAGATTTATAGTGGCTTATGTCATTACTTTTGTACTTTTAGTATTTGGTTCAAATGCAATGGCTACAGTTACAGACGAAGTAGGAGATGGAGAAGCAGCTCCTATGTTTGGAATCTCTATTGATACTAATAACGATGAGGGAACCCTTGCAGGAACTCTACAAATGTTATTAGTTATTACTGTAATTTCAATAGCTCCATCAATTCTTGTTATGATGACGTCTTTCACTAGAATCGTTGTTGTATTGCATTTCGTTAGAAATGCAATAGGAACGCAAACGTCACCACCCAATAATGTTTTGATAGGGCTATCATTATTTTTAACATTATTTATAATGTTTCCTGTGTTTACTAAGGTAAATGAAGAAGGAATTAAACCATATACTAATGGTGATATTACTCAGGAGGAAGCAATAGAGAACTGCATGGTTCCTATGAGAGAATTTATGCTTAATCAGACAAAAGAACAAGATTTAAGATTATTTATGGATATAGCAAATATAGAATCTGTAGATACAGTAGATGATATACCAACAAACGTAATAATACCTTCATTTATTATAAGTGAATTACGAGCAGCATTTATAATAGGATTTTTAATATATATTCCATTTATTATAATTGATATGGTTGTTGCGTCTACACTTATGTCAATGGGTATGATGATGTTACCACCAACAACAATATCTATGCCATTTAAGATATTATTGTTTATATTAGCTGATGGTTGGAATCTAGTTATTGGACAAGTTGTTAAGTCCTTTAATCTGTGAGGTGATATAGTATGGATACAGCAATTGTTATAGATATTACAAGAGAGGCGTTGTGGTTAATAATTAAATGCTCAGCTCCATTACTTCTTGTATCTTTGATTATAGGTTTAATTATTAGTATTTTTCAAACTATAACATCTATTCAAGAGCAAACATTAACTTTTGTGCCTAAGATCCTAGCTGTATTTATAACTTTAATGATATGTGGATCTTGGATAATGAATTGTATAGTTGAATTTATGACGGCGCTTTTTAATAATTTTAGTCAATATGTAAATGGGTGAGGTAGAATATGTTTAGTACTTCATTTTCAGTATATCATTTAGAATATTATTTAATGATATTTGCACGTATTGCTGGAACGTTAAGTTTAGCGCCTATTTTTAGCCATAAAGCAGTTCCAGTAAGAGTGAGATTGTTTTTATCATTAGCAATAGCAATGGTAGTAGTATCAATTAGGCCATATACCCCATTAGATTATACTACTATAATGGGATTTACAGCTATGTTGATAAAAGAATTAGTGGTAGGTTTGACAATAGGATTTTTGGCCAATATTACAATGAATATAATTACTATGGCAGGTGAATTTATTGATAGAGAAATTGGATTTACTATGGTTTCTAATTTTGACCCTACAGTAAATACCAGTGTAACAATAACTGCAGAATTATATAATTATAGTATATTATTAATTATGTTAGGAGCTAATTTACATTACTTTTTTATTACAGCAGTTGTTGATTCTTTTAATGTAATACCAATTGGAAAAGTAATTTTTAATGCAGAAGCAATGTATAGTACTGTTTTGGGGTATATTGCTCAATATTTTATAATAGCATTAAGAATTAGCTTACCGATGTTTGTATCTATTTTATTATTAAATGTTATTTTAGGGATATTAGCAAAAGTTGCACCACAGATGAATATGTTTGCTGTAGGTATACAACTTAAGGTTTTGGCAGGTTTGTTTGTAGTATTAGTAACTATTGGATTCTTACCTAATATAACAGATTTTCTATTTACTGAAGCAAAGGATATAATCTACGAGGCCATAAGGAGTATGTATTAATTATGTATGATAATCAACTAATGAAATATAATCTTCAATTCTTTGCTAAGGAAGGTCCTGGTGGAGAAAAGACAGAAGATGCAACAGCCAAAAAATTATCAGATTCTAGAAAAGAAGGTCAGGTAGCTAAAAGTGCTGAAATTAGTATGGCAGTTACCTTGTTATCTTTGTTTATTACGTTGAAAATATTTATTGGATTCATTGGTAGTAGATTTTTAAGTACATTTTCAAAGTTTTATGAATTAATTCCTAGATATATAGAAGAAGGACTAAATATAACTAATACTCAAGGCTTAATAAATGAAGTAATTATAGATATGAGTATTATTATGGCACCATTCCTATTAATTGGATTTATAGCGGCATTATTATCAAATATATTTCAATTTAAATGGGAAGTTACAGCAAAACCTATGATGCCTAAATTAAGTAAAATGAATCCTATTAGTGGATTTAAAAGAATGTTTTCTATGAATTCAGTTATGCAATTGATAAAATCTATCCTTAAGATAGTTGTTATAATTTATGTAGTATATGATACAATTTCTAATCAATCAGATTTATTATATACTTTATATGATGTATCGATTAATAATGCATTGTTAATACTATTCGATTTAATAATTTCTCTAGGAATTAAGGTTAGTATGTTAATGCTTGTTATTGGTTTTGCTGATTTCTTATATCAAAAATGGAAGTTTAAGCAAGATAACAAGATGACAAAACAAGAAGTTAAAGATGAATATAAGAATACAGAGGGAGATCCTAAGGTAAAAGGACAACAAAAGCAAAGGATGATGCAAGCCTCACAGAGAAGAATGATGAGTAGTATACCTGATGCAGATGTTGTTATTACCAATCCAACTCATTTTGCTGTTGCCTTGCAATATGAACCAGGAACAGGTAGTGCTCCTAAAGTAGTTGCAAAAGGTGCAGATTTCTTAGCGTCTAAGATAAAAGACATTGCAAGAGAAAGCAGTGTTGAGATAGTTGAAGATAAGAAATTAGCAAGAATGTTATATTATAACGTTAATGTTGGAGATGAGATTCCACAAGAATTATACAAGTCAGTAGCTGAAATTATTGCATATGTATATCAGTTAAAAAATAAAGTAGTATAATAATTATGTAATTATTAAACCGTTAGATAAGAAAGGAGTAGAGAATTGTGAAGAGAAATGATATATTCATTGGATTATATGTGTTAGCAGCCATTATATTCTTTATTATTCCTATTGCCAATATTTTATTAGATGTATTAATTACCCTTAATTTAATGGTATCTTTGATAATATTATTTAATTGTTTATATGCAAAAGAAACATTGGATATGTCATCATTTCCATCTATGTTATTATTTACAACTCTTTTTAGAGTTTCATTAAATGTATCATCTACCAAATTAATACTTTCTACAGGTAATCCTGGAGTAGTAGTTGAGACTTTTGGACAATTTGTAGGTAGTGGAAATCTGGTTATAGGATTTATTATATTTATTGTATTAGTTATAGTACAGATGATGGTTATAAATAAAGGTTCTGAAAGAGTATCAGAGGTAACAGCAAGATTTACACTTGATGCAATGCCTGGAAAACAAATGGCTATTGATGCAGATTTGAATACAGGAGCAATTGATGATAAAGAAGCTAAGAGAAGAAGAGATAAGATACAACAAGAAGCATCGTTTTTCGGTGCTATGGATGGTGCTACCAAATACGTTAAGGGAGATGCTATAGCTGGAATCTTAATTACAGCAATTAACCTTGTTGGTGGTATTGTTATGGGTGTTGTAATGAATGGCATGGAAATATCAGAAGCGCTTTCAAAATATACAATCTTAACTATTGGAGATGGATTAGTTTCACAGATTCCATCTATGCTTATATCACTAGCTACAGGTATATTAGTTACAAAAGCTTCCAAAGAGGCCAATATTGGTGATATGATTATTGGCCAATTATTTATGGTACCAAAGGTTTTATATATGGTTGGTGCTACTTTGTGTTTATTAGGTATAGCTACACCTCTTAGAGCAAGATTGCCTATATATTTAGGTATGGGTTTGGGAATTATAGTATTAGGAAGAATGATTAGTACTAGGGAAGAAGAACAATCCATTATTGATGAGGTTGAAGAAGAAGAGGTTCAAGCTGATGAAATTAGAAGGCATGAAAATGTTAATTCCTTATTGCAGGTTGATCCTATTGAGTTGGAATTTGGATATGGAATAATACCTCTTGCTGATGTAAATCAAGGTGGCGATTTATTAGATAGAGTAGTAATGATACGTAGGCAAATTGCATTAGAAGTTGGTGCAGTGGTACCTATAATTCGTTTAAGAGATAATATACAATTGAACCCTAATCAGTATATAATTAAAATAAAGGGAATACAAGTAAGTGAAGGTGAGATTTTATTTGATCATTATATGGCAATGAATCCAGGATATGTAGAGGAAGAGATTACAGGTATACCTACATTTGAACCATCATTTCATTTGCCTGCTATATGGATAACAGAGTCACAGAGAGAAAGAGCAGAATCACTAGGATATACAGTTGTTGATCCACCATCAATAATTGCGACTCATCTTACTGAAATTATTAAGAGTCATTTAGATGAATTGCTTACTAGACAAGATGTTCAAAATCTTATTAATAATATTAAAGAGAATAATACAACTTTAGTGGAGGAACTTGTTCCTAAGCTATTAGGTGTTGGTGAAATACAAAAAGTTTTACAAAATCTGCTTAGTGAAGGAATCTCAATTAGAGATTTAGTAACAATTTTTGAAACTTTGGCAGATCATGCAGCTACAACAAGAGATACAGATGTTTTAACTGAATATACAAGACAAAGTTTGAAAAGAGCTATTTCAGGTAAGTTTTTCTCAAGTAGAGAAATGACAAGTGTTATTACATTGGATCCTGTTGTTGAACAAGAAATAATGAATTCAGTAAAACAAACAGAACAAGGTGCATATATAACCTTAGATCCTGCAAAGACTAAAAAAGTATTAAAGTCTGTTGAAGATGAAGTTAGTAAATTAGAAAATATGGGTAAGAATCCTATTATAATAACTTCACCTATTGTTAGAATGTATTTTAAAAAGTTAACTTTAGATTATTTTAAAGATTTAGTAGTAATTTCGTACAATGAGATTGATTCCAATATAGAATTACAATCAGTAGGGATGGTGACGATAAGTGATAATTAAAAAATACCAAGCAGATTCAGAAAAAGAAGCAATAACTTTGGCAAAAGAAGATTTAGGTAAAGAAGCAATTGTTATGAATATTAAAACTGTAAAACCTAAAGGAATTAGTAAACTATTTTCTAAAACCAAGGTAGAAGTTACAGCAGCGGTTGATGAGAATTTGCCTTCAAAAGCTAATCCTAATAGTAGTGTTAATGAAAGTCCAAGAGTGATTAATGAAGATAATAATTCAGCAATAGAAGAAAAATTAAATAGCTTAGCTCAATTACTTGAAAACCAAATGATTACTTCTAAAAAAGAAGCAGAAGATAAGTTTAATAGTGAAATTATTTTAGATAATGAAACTATTGTTAATAATGATGGCAATAACAAGTTAGTAGATTTAGTATTTGAACAACTTGTAAATAATGAAGTATCCCTCGAACATGCAAGAACTATTATTGATGAACTAGATGATAGATGTAAAAAAGGTGAGTTAGATGATTTATTAGCTAGTATATATCAGAAAATAATATTAAAACTAGGAGAAGCAGTTACTATTACATTAGAAAAGAATAAACCTAATGTAGTGTGTTTTGTTGGACCTACTGGAGTTGGAAAAACAACTACAATAGCTAAGATTGCTTCTAAGTTCAAATTAGAAGAGAAGAAAAAAGTAGCAATTATTACAGCAGATACTTACAGAATAGCGGCTGTGGAGCAGATAAAAACATATGCCAATATATTAACAATTCCTGTGGAAGTTGTATATGAAGCAAAAGACTTAAACAGTGCTATTAGTAAATATGACAATTATGATTTAGTATTAATAGATACTGCTGGGCGTTCTCATAGAAATATGGAACAATTTAATGATGCTAAAAATTTACTTGAATCTATAAATAACTATAAGAAACAAGTATATCTAGTTATAAGTGCAACTACAAAATATAATGACTTAAGTAAAATAGCAAAAGCATATAAAGAAATAACAGATTATAATTTAATATTTACCAAATTAGATGAAACAAGTTCTTATGGTAATATATTAAACATAAAAATGGATACAAAAGTACCATTGTCTTATGTAACATTTGGTCAAGGCGTACCAGAGGATATTAGTGAATTAAATTCTCAAAATATTGCAAAACAATTGTTAGGAGGTGGTGAATAATGGATCAGGCACAAAAATTAAGAGAGAAAGTAAGCCAGATTAATATTTCACAACCTAATAATACTAGGGTTATTGCAATTACTAGTGGAAAAGGTGGAGTTGGAAAGACCAGCTTGTCAGTTAATGTGGCAATCCAGTTACAAAAACAAGGGAAAAGAGTAATTATAATAGATGCGGATTTTGGATTAGCAAATGTAGAAGTAATGTTAGGAATAAGACCTAATTATAATTTATCAGATCTAATATACAGCAATAAATCTGTAGAAGATATTATTACTGAAGGACCAGAGGGAGTTAGTTTTATATCAGGTGGTTCAGGAGTTCAGGATCTAGTTAATCTTGATAAGAATAATATTAAGTTACTTATTTCAAAACTTGCAAAATTAGATATGTTATATGATATTGTTATTATTGATACAGGCGCTGGAATTGCAGATTCAGTATTAGAGTTTGTTATTACTAGTCCAGAGGTGATTGTTGTGGTAACACCAGAACCAACCTCAATAACAGACGCATATTCATTATTAAAAGCAGTTAATAGAAAAAAAGAATTTAAAGCTTCCCAGAAATCTATAAAGGTTATTTCAAATAGAGTAACAGGTGAAGTAGAGGGAATGGAGATATTTAATAAACTTAGTATAGTAGTGTCTAAGTTTTTAAATGTAGATTTAGAGTATCTAGGATATATCCTACAAGGGAAAGAAGCATCTAAAGCTGTTATAGAACAAAACCCTATTACCATGTCTTATCCCAATAGTGGTATATCAAAATGTCTAATTAATATTTCAGAAAAATTAGTTAATGGAGATTCTAGAATAATAGAAAATGAAAATGGGATTGCAAAAGTCTTTCTTGATTTTATAAAAACAAAAAGAAAGAGGGGATAGTATTGTATGAGGGACAGTGTATTTATAGGTGATAAGCTGGATTTGGTTTTAATTAATGAAAGTTTAAGTGATGATTCAAAAAAACAAAAAGTATATAGTAGCAAAGTTTTAGATTTTAAAGATGATAAAACTTTGCAAGTTTCTATGCCTATATATGAAGGAAAAATAGTACCTTTAATTGTGAATGGAAAATATGAAGCAACTTTTTATACTAAAAAGGGATTATTACAATGTAAAATTCTTGTAGTGGGAAGATATAAAGAAAAGGCTATATATATTGCAGATATAGCACAGCTATCCAATTTGAAAAAGGTTCAAAGAAGAGAATTTTATAGAATGGATTGTAGAATAGAAGCTGAATATAGAATGATTTATGAAATAGAAGAAAACAAAAAAGAGCAAGAAGAAATTGAAGATGTTGAGTGGAACAAGGGTATTATTATTGATCTTAGTGGTGGTGGAATGAGAATGCTAACTAAGGAAAAAGGGAATAAAGGGGATTTGTTGCAAATAAGATTTAGATTTCAATCACATACAGAATACGTAAAGTTTGTATTGTATGCAAATTCTGTAAGAGTGTCTACATATGAAAATAATGGTAAAATATATGATAATAGATTAGAATTTTATAATATTGAAGATATTGAGAGAGAAAAACTAATAAAATGTATTTTTGAAGAAGAAAGAAGAAAATTAGCACAGACAAAAGGACAATAAAATGAAAAATATTTTGGTAATAGATGACTCTACACTTATGAGAAGGGTATTGTCTGATATAATTAATGAGAGCAAAGAATATCAAGTTAAATATGTTGCTCAAAACGGTATAGAAGGACTTAAAATACTGGAATTGCATAAGGATATATATATTAACTTTTTAGATATACATATGCCTAGAATGAATGGTATTGAATTTCTAGAGATAATTAATAAAAAGCATATCAAAGTCGATATATTTGTCTTTAGTAGTATTGCTAATGAAGATGGTGAAGAAACAATGAAAGCCCTTGAATTAGGTGCTTTAGAATTTGTTAAAAAGCCAACTAATATTCTTAGTAATAGAGAAAAATTTAAAGACCAAATATTTAGAATTATGAATATGTTAGAGGTTAAAAATGATAGTGATGTCGGAAATAAGTTTGTTACTAGGGTAACTAATACTTACAGTAATGAACATAAGGGCAAAGGCAAATTAGTTGCCATAGCTTGTTCTACAGGTGGACCTAAGGCGTTACAGGACGTAATACCTAAGTTGCCAGCTAATCTAAATGCACCAGTTTTAATAGTACAACATATGCCAGTAGGATTTACAAAATCATTAGCTGATAGGCTTAATGAATTAAGTGATATTGAAGTGAAAGAATCTTCTGATAATGAAAAGATTAAAAATGGAACCGTATACATAGCACAAGGCGGAAAACATTTATTAGTTAATGCACAATGGGATGCAGCTTATATAGAGCATTCCAATGAGGTACCAGTTTCAGGATTAAAACCATATGCTAATTACATGTATAATAGTTTACTTAATAGTAATTATGAAGAGATTATATGTGTTGTACTTACGGGTATGGGTAATGATGGAACAGATGGTATTAAGAAACTTAATTCACATAAGAATATTTATGTAATGGCACAAGATGCAGAAAGTAGTGTAGTATATGGAATGCCAAGAGCTGTTACTGAAAGTGGATTAGTAGATGAGATTCTTACGTTATCAGATATTTCTAAAGCTATAATAAAAAGAGTAGGGGTGAATTAATATGGATTTAAGTCAATATCTAGAGATATTTATTGATGAAACAAAAGAACATTTACAGACTTTAAATGATCAGGTGTTAATACTTGAGGCTGAGCCAGATAATATTGATACAATTAATGAAATATTTAGGGCGGCGCATTCGCTAAAAGGTATGGCAGGTACTATGGGCTTTAAGAGAATGCAAAGATTAACTCATGATATGGAAAATGTTTTCTCAGAAATTCGTACTGGAAACATGGTTGTTACAGCGGATTTAGTAGATGCAGTATTTAAATGCTTAGATGCTATTGAAGGCTATTTAACAAACATACAGGATTCAGCAGATGAAGGTGAAGAGGATAATGAGGAATTAATAGAGTCTCTTAATGAAATATTATCAGGTGGAATTAACCAACCTAATATAGGTGGTGATGAAGAAAAGACTGTAGAAGTAGTTGAATCTGGAGATGCTACTGTAGATGAATCAGATAAACGTAAATTTTTACATATACCAATTGCAGATTTTGAACGTAATGCAATGGCTGAAGCTGTAGCAAGCAATTTAAATGTATTTGGTGTTACAGTATATATTCAACATACTTGTATTCTTAAAGCAGCAAGAGCATTTTTAATATTTAAAGGATTAGAAGGACAAGCGGAAATAATTAAATCAGATCCAAGTGTTCAAGATATAGAAGATGAGAGATTTGATTTTGAGTTTAGTATGTTTTTAATATCAGAGAACTCATTACAATCTATTAAGAAAATTATTTCAAATGTTTCCGAGATTGAAGATGTAATTATTGAGCAATATGTTGTGCCAGAAGAGCCAACTACAGTGACTGAAGAAAAGACTGAAATTGTACAACAAGCAAGTGTTGAATCCAAAGACACTCCAGCTAAAGCAACACCTACAAAAGGTGCTGGTAAGCCAGTAATTAATAGATCTGTTAGAGTTGATATTGAAAAGTTAGATGATTTAATGAACTTAGTAAGTGAGCTTATTATTGCAAAGAATGGTTTAGTTGCAGTAGCATCACAGGATGTTGGTTCAAGAAGCAATAGTCACAATTTTAACGAACAAATAGAATACTTAGAGCGAATCACTACTAATCTACATGAATCAGTTATGAAGGTAAGAATGGTTCCAATTGAAAGTGTTGTAAATAGATTCCCAAGAATGATTAGAGACTTATCTAAGAAGTTAAATAAGGATATGGAATTAATTATGACAGGTGAAGATACTGAATTAGATAGAACTGTAATTGATGAAATTGGTGATCCACTTATGCATATGCTTCGTAATGCAGCAGACCATGGGCTAGAGGATACAATTGATAGATTAAAACTAGGAAAAGCTAAATCAGGTACTATAAAGCTTAACGCATATCAAGATGGTAATAATGTTACTATAGAAGTTGAAGATGATGGTAAAGGTATAGATGTTGAAAAAGTAAAAGCTTCTGCAATTAAGAAGGGTGCAATTACTGAAGAGCAGGCAGAGTATATGTCTGATAAGGAAGCAATTGATCTATTATTCCAACCAGCATTTTCTACAGCAGATAAGTTAACAGATGTATCAGGTAGAGGTGTTGGACTTGATGTTGTTAAGAATAAGATTGAAGGTTTGGGTGGAGATGTAGAAGTTACTACAAAACTTGGTGAAGGTAGTAAATTTATTGTACGTTTACCACTTACTTTAGCAATTATTCAAGCACTTATGGTTGAAGTAAGAGACGAGAAATATGCTATACCACTTAACTCAATTGTTACAGTAGAAGATGTTTTAGTATCTGATATTAAAACAGTTCAACAAAAAGAGGTAATGAATTTAAGAGGTAGCATAATTCCACTTATCAGATTAGATCAATTATTAGATTCTGAACCATCAAATGAAGAGCCAGAAAACCTAGTTGTAGTTATAGTTAAAAAGGGCGATAGACAGGCAGGTTTGATAATTGATAATTTACTTGGACAACAAGAAATCGTTATTAAACCACTAGGAAAATACATTCGTATACATAGAATGATTAGTGGAGCTTCTATATTAGGTGATGGTGAAGTTGCATTGATAATTGATTCTAATTCTTTAGTATAGTGAGGTGTGAGTATGAGTGATAATATAACATTAAATGAAGTTAAGCAATATATAGTAGTAAAATTAGATGAAGAACAATATGGAATAGATATTAAATATATTGATAATATTGTTAGAATGCAAAATATTACTAGAGTACCAAGAACTCAAAAATATTTTTTAGGAGTTATTAATCTTCGTGGTGAAATAATACCAGTTATGAGCCTTAGAATAAAGTTTGGACTACCTAAGATTGAAGTAACTAACTCTACACGTATAATTATATTAAAAATAGACCAACATACCAAATTAGGTGTTTTAGTTGATGAAGTAAAAGAAGTGGTTACATTATCAGAAAATTGTATAGAAAAAACTAGTTTTGATGATGATGATGCAAATTATTTAACAGGTGTAGGTAAATATAATGACACACTTATTTCATTACTAAATATTGGTGGCATATTAAATGATATTGAGAATGAGTAGGAGATAGTAGACTATGAGTAAAGAGAGTATTGAATTTGATGAAATGCGAGTTGATTTCATAAGAGAATTAGGTAACATAGGTGGCGCTTCAGCAACGACATCTCTTTCAATACTGCTTAATGCTCAAGTTAAAATGTCTATACCAGATGTTAATATATTAGAGTTTAATGAATTGACAGAGATTTTAGGAGGAACTGAGAACTTAGTAGTTGCTGTTATGAGTCCTATTGTTGGTGAGTTAAATGGAATTATAATGCTTGTTCTTGAAGAAGAAAAAGCAAAGAATTTAGCTGATTTATTAGTTGAAGAAAAACAATTAGATTTTTCGGAATTAGATTTATCCGCACTTAATGAAATTGGTAATATTTTAATAAGTACCTACTTAAGTGCATTAGAATCATTAACCAATTTTAAGGTTAGAACAGTACCTCCACAACTTTGTATTGATATGGCAGGAGCAATTTTAAGTGTTCCGGCTATTGAATTTGGGAAAGATGGAGATAGGGCATTAGTAATAAAATCTGGGTTTAGTAATATTGAGGAAAATATTAGCGGATATATGATATTAATATCAGATGTTCATTCATATGATAAAATGTATGACTCGTTAGGTGTAAGGTGATTGCATGGCAGAGATTATTAAAGTTGGTATTGGCGAATATAATATCTGTAAATTTCCTGATAGAATTACTACAATAGGACTTGGGTCTTGTGTTGGAGTTGTATTATATGATGAACGAAAAAAAGTAGCAGGATTATTACATATTATGTTGCCAGATAGTACGATGATTAGAGACAATCAAAAGAAAACAAAATTTGCAGATACTGGATTAGAAATATTAATTAATGAATTAAATCTTAGAGGAATTAGGACTAATTCATTAAAGGCTAAGATTGCTGGTGGAGCGCAAATGTTTGAGTTTTCTAGTAAAAGTCAATTAGGCAGTATTGGAAAACAAAATATAGAAGCAGTAAAAGGAATATTAAAAGAGAAAAGTATACCTATTGTTTCAGAAGATGTAGGTAATAATTACGGAAGAACAATTACTTTTGATACAAATGATTGTACTTTAGTAGTTAAGTTAGCAGGAAATAATTATATAATTATATAGGTGAGTAGATGAATTTGAAATATATAAGGGCATTTATTACGCTAGTAGCGGCCTTGATTACAATAGTATATGGTATATATGCTAGTATGAATATTACAGATATGTTAGTTAGATTATTAATAGTATTAATAGTATTCTATATAATTGGTAGTGGTGTAATATACGTCATTAGGGCTATTGATAATAAAGCTAATCAAATGGCTATAGATGCAGAAAAACAACGTATTGAAGAAGAAAGAAATGCTAGGAAAGAAGCTGAAATAGCAGATGAAGATGAATAAAATTAGTATAATGTAATAAGTAAATGTGACTTATAAGGGGTGTATTAACATGGAAACTACAGCGAAAGATAAATTATGGATTGCTTATTCAAAAACAAAAAGTAATGACATAAGAGAAAATATAATATTAGAGTATGTTCCATTGGTTAAATTGGTTGCGGGAAGATTAAGTATGTATTTGGGATATACAGTTGAATATGAAGATTTAGTTAGTTATGGAATCTTTGGGCTGATAGATGCAATTGACAAGTTCGATTATGATAAAGGAATAAAGTTTGAAACATATGCTAGTTTAAGAATTCGAGGATCTATACTTGACCAGATTAGAAAAATGGATTGGATACCAAGGTCAGTAAGGCAGAAACAAAAGAAGATAGATGCTGCAATTTCAAAAATTGAGACTGAAACAAATAAAACAGCAATGGATGAAGATATAGCAAAAGAGTTGGAAATATCATTAGATGAATATTATGCTTGGGAAGGACAGACAAAGTTATCAAATGTATCCTCTCTAGATGAATTTATAGAACAGGGTTCAGATGTAAAAGTAGGACATAATAATAGCATGGTAGATACAGAGCCTGAAAGGGTTGTTGAACAAGATGAATTAAAGAGAATATTAGCAGAAGCATTAGAAAAATTAACAGAGAAGGAAAGAAAGGTAGTTTTACTATACTACTACGAAGAGCTAACACTAAAAGAAGTTAGTAGAGTTTTAGAAGTATCAGAATCGCGTGTATCACAATTACATACACGTGCCCTACAAAAAATGAATCAATTATTAGGAAAAAATGTTGATGTGCTTATGGGATAAGGAGCGTATATATGGAATACACTAACGGATACTTTCAATTAGATATAAAAACATATGGTACTTATATAATATTATACCCTCAAAAAAATGGTGGTAATGCTATTAATATTAATGAAGTGTCAGCTTATTTAGAAAAGAATAAAATATATGATTATAATGTTAAGAAACTTAATGAAATAATTAAGAATATTAGTGAGGTTACATCATATAAGGTTACAGAACAAATTATTAGTGAATGTAATGAAACTTCTATTGTTAAAGTTTCTAAAGATAGATTATATGCAATAATTAGATTATATCCTCCTTCTACAAAAGGTAAATTACTAGAGAAGAAAGATATAATGGAAGATTTGCAACGAGAAAAAATAAAATTTGGTACGTCAGAAAAAATTGTAGAATACATTTTAAATAATAAACAATATTGTAAAGATATGCCTATAGCAAAAGCAAAATTACCAGTAGAAGGTAGACATGCAAGTATTAAATACAATTTTAATACTAATCCAACAGCAACACCAACATTATTAGAAGATGGTAGTGTAGATTTTCATAAATTAAATATATTTTCAAGTGTAAAAAAAGGTGATGTATTGGCCACATTAACGCCAGCAATACAAGGAAAAGATGGCATTGATGTACATGGAAATAGATTGTTACCAATGAAGGTAAAAAATCTTGCCTTAAAATATGGTAGAAACATTACTCTAAGTGAAGATAAACTTACGATTACAAGTAATGTAGATGGAGATGCTAAGTTAGAAGATGGCACTGTATTTGTATCTGATACATACACAGTAGCAGCGGATATTGATGCATCTACTGGTGATATAGAATATGAAGGCGATATAATAATTGCAGGTAATGTTAGAACTGGATTTACAGTAAAAGCTAAGGGTGATATTGAAGTAAAAGGTGTTGTTGAAGGTGCTACTATAATTGCAGGCGGAAACATTGTATTAAAACGTGGTATGCAAGGCATGAACAAAGGTAGATTAGAAGCAGGGGAAGATATTATTACTAAATTTATTGAAAGTGGTAGTGTTGTTGCTGAAGGTAGTGTAAATGCTGGATCAATACTACATAGTAATATTGAAGCTGGTGATAAAGTAATAGTATCAGGTAGAAAAGGATTTATAATTGGTGGAAATATAATTGCTAAAAATATAATTGAAGCACATTCAATAGGCAATCAAATGGGTACAGTTACTAATTTGAGGGTTGGTATTGATGCTAAGATAATTGAAGAAGCAAAAATATTAGAGAAAAATATAGATGAGTATAATGGACAAAAACTAAAAGTTGTTCAAAATATAAATATGTTAAAGAAACGTTTAAGTGAAGGTAAGAAATTAAGTAATGATCAAACTAAGTTTGCTAAAGAAGCTACTATAAAATTAAAGGAAATAGAAGAAGGATTAGCAACAACCAATAAAAGACTTGATGAATGTAATGAAATTATAGGTGCAAAAACAATAAGTAAGATAGTAGTTAGTGGCTCAATATATTCAGGGGTTAGAATAACTATATCAAATGGTATGTATAATATTAAAGACGAGAGAAAACATTGTCAATTTAAACTAGATGGAGGAATTGTTGTTGTAAGTGGTTTATAAGGAGGGGTAAATATGATAAGACCTGTAGAAATGCAGATGTTAATACCGAACTCGCAAACTGTAAGTAATGTGCAGCATAATGAAAATCAAAGACCAGTTCAACAAAATATGCTTACTGCTGAACAAGTTGCAAAAGAAGTAAAACATAATAGCGATAGTATTATTCAAAAAGATACAGTCAATATAAGAGATTATAGATATGATGCTAAAGAAAAAGGCAATGGTGAATATCACGGTGATGGTGGAAAGAAACGTGATAAAAAGCAGGAAGATAAAAATAATGATAAAAAATCAGATAAAGAGCCAGTAAGGGTGAATTTTGACATAAAGATATGATGGGAGAAAATTATGAACGTAACAGTAGTAGTGTTGTTGATTATTGGTATAATATGCATTGCTGTAAGCTATGTAATATCAGATAAAGCATCAAATAACAAGGAAGAAGAATTAGTAAGATATGCAGTAATAGGAGAAGATTATGAATTGACTCAAGCTGAGAAACGTCTTATTAGAGAAAAAGTTAGTGAAGCTATAGCAGACTATGCAGATCATATTGTAACAGAAACAGAAGAAGAGTTATCTAGACAATCCAATGAAAAAATGCTTGCATTAGGCGATTATGCAGTAACAGTATATGAAGAAATAGAAACAAATCACAAAGAAGTAATGTTTTTATATAGTATGCTTAATGATAAGCAAAAAGAGATTGTTAATCTTGTGAGTGATATTGATAAGGTTAAACAAAATATGCAAGATCATATGTTAAATATGAAAAATAATGAAAATGTAAATAATGATGCTATTAAAATAAAGAATCAAAAAAATAATAATGATATAGATAATAAGGAAAATGATATAACTTATTCAGAAGATGAATATGATGAAGAATTTAAAGATATTGACTCAATGGATGTTGATTTTGATAGTGTGATTGAAGAGATTGAGGAAGAAGATAATATTAATCAAATTATATTGGAGTTACATAAATCGGGAATGAATATGATTGAAATAGCAAAGCAACTAGGTTTAGGTGTTGGTGAAGTGAAATTAGTTGTTGATTTATACCAAGGAGAGTAGTTTATGAAACTGAAAATGTTTTTAAGAGGTGTAGGTGCTGGAATAGTCTTATGTGCAATAGTATTATTTGCAGCATTTAAAACTAATGATAATGGTAATTTATCTGATGCAGATATAATTAAAAGAGCAGAAGAATTAGGAATGGTTACTACTGAAGATGAATTGTCAGAACTATTACATAATTCTACAGATAATAGTACAGAAGATGTTAGTACAGATAACACAACAGAAGAAAATGCAGAAGACATTAGTACAGAAAGCACTACAGAGAATAATACAGAAGAAGCAAGTACTGAATTATCAAATAAAACAGTGAAGATTAATATTACAGTATCTAGTGGAATGACTTCTACAGCAGTTGCTAAGATGTTACAACAACAAGGTGTAATAGAAGATTATAATGATTTTGACCAGTATCTTAGCGATAACGGATATTCTTATAGAATACCAGTAGGAACATTTACTGTAGAAATAGGATATACTTATGAACAGATTGCAAAGGCTATGTGTCCATAAGAGAGTATAAGGAGAATTATTTGATGCATTATCAATGCTTAATAATAGATGATGAAATAGCACTTTCAGAAAGTACTTGTGAATATTTTAATATGTTTGATGTTAAGACATATTGGGTATCTAATGAAAAGGATTGTTATAATTTTTTGTTGAATAATACAGTAGATTTGATGTTGCTTGATATTAACTTAGGAGAGTCGTCTGGTTTTGAAATATGTAAAAAACTTAGAAGGGATTCAGATATTCCTATACTTTTTATAAGTGCTAGAACAAGTGATGATGATATTTTATTAGCATTAGGAATAGGTGGAGATGACTATATACAAAAGCCATATTCTTTAAGTATACTTCTTGCAAAAGTAAAGGCTGTTTTAAAACGATATAATACAAGTAAAGAAAAGATTACTAATAATACTGAAAATTATGTGTGTTTTGGTGTATTTAAACTTGATTTTTATTCGGAACGTTTATATAAAGAGGGGCAGGAAATAAAGCTTAAAACTATGGAATACAAGCTACTTTCATACCTTATACAGAATAGAAATCGTCCTGTAACAAAGGAAGAATTGTTTAGTAATGTATGGACTGATAATTTTACAGGTGACAGTACATTAAATGTTCATATTAGACGATTACGTGAGAAGATAGAGAAGAATCCTAATGAACCACAATATATAAAAACTGTTTGGGGTAAGGGATATATATTTGATATGGAATAGGGTAGAATGAAGAAAAGTATATTTAGTTTTCTATTAATAATTATAATGGTTTTTATTATATCAGGGTTATATTTGGCATATAAGATTAATGAAGACCAATCATCATCTCTGGATATTATTGTTGTAAATGATATTACAGAGTCTATAAAAGACAGTTGGAATAGTCTAGAATCAATGTCTGTATTACCAGGTACAGAATATGGACTTGATTATTTGGTTGTTGATTCAGATAATAATCTTAGAGTAAAGACATCAGAGTGGTTAAATACTGAT
>JAVBSN010000052.1:0-9311 GCA_031547045.1 Lachnospiraceae bacterium | reverse complement strand
TATCTCTAAATCTTACTCCTATAACTTCTACCATTCTAACTCTCCTTTATAGTTAACAGCATAAGCTCCATAGCTACATCAAAGTTAACATTAGCTTCTAATCTAACCTTTACCTTCTCTATAGCTTCTATAATCTGGCTAATGCCCTCATAACTTATTCTACTTGCTTGCTTCTTTATATGAGTATAATCATCTTTAAATAACAACTTATTAGGATTACCTGATATTTTAAGCATTAGAATATCTCTATACCACATAATCATTATATCTAAATAATCATTAATCTCCAATTTGTAATTATTAACTTTTTTAATTGCTTCAATAACTTCTTCTATTTCCATATCATATATGTTCTTTAACACATATGTACAATCTCGCTTTAGAGCATTGTAATCTTCTGATATTGCAAGTCTTACTGCTTTACCTAAGTTACCCATAGCAAAGTTAGTACAGAAATATGCTTTTTTCTCATCCACACCAACTACACTAGTTAGGTAGTCCATTACATCAAATTCTTTAATAGGTTTGAAGTTTAGCACTATACATCTAGATAATATTGTTGGCAATAACTTGTCCACATTACTTGTTAGAAGCATTATTATTACATATTCTGGTGGTTCTTCTATAGTTTTTAATAAAGCATTTTGAGCTTGTGGATTCATTAGTTGTGCTTCGCTAATAATATATATTTTATACTTACTGCTATATGGTTTTACTATAATATCATTATTAACTTGCTCTCTTATTTCATCAACAGAAATAACATTAGGGTTTTCATTTTTAACCCATATTATATCTGGTTGATTGTGATTCTCTGCTTGAATACATGAATGACACGTATCACATGGATCTGTACCACCTGCTTCGCACTGTAAGGTTTTAGAAACTACCTCTGCTATAAGTTTCTTACCAACACCTTTTTCACCATTTAATATATATGCATGAGATACTTTTCCACGCTCTATACTACTTTTAAAATGTGTTATAATATCCTCATGCCCTATTATCTCTGCAAAAGTTGCCATAAACAACACCCCTTTTCATCATAACTTATGTCAATACCATCTCGCTTATCTATGTGGTTATATCTAACAATAATCCTCGTATATCATCTATCTTAGCAAGAATACCTATATGATCTTTCTCATCTGCCAATAACATCTCTGCTAATTCATCTAGATTTTTATCTACTAGCTTAATTATTCCGTAAACTCTATGCCTACCTCTTTTATCAAGAAAGTTCTCTCTAGAAAATTGATGAGATCTATTTACAATCTCATTCATAAACTCTTTAATAGCCTTTCTATAACGCTTCATATCACTTATATCCATATGCTTGGCTATCTTACAACCTTCAGCTTCTATTTCTTTCATAAGATTAGTTAGCTTCTCTTGAAGTTGTCCCTCTTCTATTTTGCTTGCTAAAGTAAATTTAAATGTATCATCTCCTTGAGACACAGTATTAGTTTGTTCAACTGATACAGATTGACTAACTTGATTAACTCTTAAATCCATATGCGTCCCTCCTTGATACTATTTGTAAACTAGTTTAATATACTTTCCACCTTATCAATAATAAATTCTGATATTTTGTCTATTGGTAATGTAGCATCAACTTTAATTATTCTATCTACATTTAAACTAGCCAGTGTTCTATATCCTTCTACTACCTTCTTATGAAAATCTATTGACTCTAATTCCATTCTATCTAATTCTGCTTGATTTTTCTTTCTCTTAATACCTTCTTCTGCATCCAAATCTAATAGTATTGTAAGCTTAGGCATAATTCCATTAAGTGCATACTCATTAACCTTATATACTGTGCCTACTCCAAGTCCTCTTCCAAGTCCTTGGTATACAGCCGATGAATCAACAAATCTATCGCAAATAACTGCTTTTCCCTCATCTAAGGCTGGTTTTATAACTTCTTCAACCAATTGAGCCCTTGCTGCTGTATATAACAACAATTCTGTTGCATGTCCCATCTTATTATAGTCTTTGTTAAGTATTACCTGCCTAATAGCTTCACTTATCTCTGTTCCACCTGGCTCTCTTGTTAACAAAACATCATAACCTTTACTTTCAAGGTATCCTTTTAATATATCTATCTGCGTCGATTTCCCAGCACCATCAGGGCCTTCCATCGTTATAAAAACACCACTCATGCTTGCACCTCTCATTGATAAGTATTCACTGTATAGTATAACATATCTATTTCTAAATGTAAAAGTAACTAGTGAAATATGCTACTTACATTTATGTAAATTTTTTCATTTTGTACTTTTATACCTTTTATATCTAATTTGTTTGTTAAATACTCTTTTATACAATTTATAATATCCTCAGTTATTATCTCTCCTGGAACAATTATCGGCACCCCTGGTGGATATAAATATATATAATTACCACCTATTTTATTAATACCTTCTTCTAAAGGTACATATGTTGTTTCATTTTCTATAATCTGGGCTGGATTTTTAGACACAATTGCTTTTATATTTTCATTAAAGCTTTTGTACTGACTAGTTTGATTTTCCATAAATATATTTTCCAACTTATTATCTATATCAACCAATGCCTTATATAATGTATCGAAACTTTCTTCACTATCCATTATAGATGTCATACCAATTGCATAGGTTACTGTTGCCATTTCAAATACTTGACTATATTCTTCTTGCAACGCTTTTAACAAATCTGCTCCTGTATATCCTATTCTGTCATAAGGAGACTTTACCGAAAGTACAATTTTACTTATATCATAGTCATAAGACCAATTTCCTACTGTACACTTATCTATTATTTTTATATTTTTCAAATCGCCTACTTGGGCTCTAAATTTTTCTAATATATCTATATGATTTTCATAATTCTTTTCACTATCTTCAATTGCTTTTTCAATAGCATAATTCATTCCTGCCATCAAAATATAAGATGGCGAAGAACTTTGAAATATCTTCAATCCCTCTTTTAACCTATCACTAAAATAATCAGCTAAATTTGAATGAAGTATTGCGGATTGAGTTGGTGCAACTAGAGTTTTATGTAAACTCTCTATTACTATATCTGCTCCTTCTCTTACTGCTGTAACAGGAAATCTATTGCTATATTCAAAATGTGCACCATGAGCTTCATCTACTATCAACAGCATATTATTGTCATGAGCTAGTTTTGCTATAACTCCTATATTTGATACTATTCCTTCATATGTAGGAGATGTAATAATTATTGCCTTTGCATCTGAATTTTCATTAATACATCTTTTCAATTCATCTATATCTATTCCACCATACATATTGTATTCTTCTAAATATTCTGGATAAATATAAATAGGGGCTAGTCCTCTAATTCTTATGCCATTATATACTGATTTATGACAATTTCTTGCAATTATGACTTTATCGCCCATATTAGCCGCTGTCCAAATTGCTACTAGCACGCCTGATGTACTTCCATTTACTAAATAATAGCTTTCCTTAGATCCATATATTTGAGCAGCCTTCTCCATTGCTTTATATATTCCATATTCAGGGTCATGCAAGTCATCAGTACCCTCAACCTCTGTAACATCGATTAAATACGGATTATCAAAGATATTCTCAAGCTTTCTTTTATGACCTGGCATATGCCAAGGATAATAATTCTTATTCTTATATTCATTTAACATATTCAAAATGTGATTATTCATGTTAAATCAACCTTTTCTTATTGGCATAACTATGTTTACACTAAAGTTCATTTCTTCGTTTATTAATTCAATAACACCATTATATGCTTTTAATATATTAGTAATTATATTATAATTATTTCTATTTAATCTCTTATCCTCTTTATCTCCAAAATAACCTAACTTCTTAGGATTATATTTTTTCGGTTTAGCACTTTCTGTTATTATTATAATGTTTTTATTTACTTCCTCTATTCTAACTTTAATATATTTTTCTTGCTGTACATCCTTATTTACACTTACTGCATTATTAATTATATATCCAAATACTGTTACTATTGCATCTTCACTAATTCCTAGTGTTGTCATATCACAGCTTACAACCTCTAGAGAAATGTTTTCATTTCTGCATATACTCTCTTGAAAATGAAATAACGTATCTATTATCTTACTATTTGTTGACTGAATATTTTTCTCTACTTTATATTTGTCTGGTATAAATGCTTCTTCATCTATCATTGGCCTCAAAGCATTCATATAAGTTTCTTCATCATCTTCTTCTAATTCTTCTTCCAACTGCTTATAATATTCATAATGTGCGCTAATTATCTTTGATAACTTTGCTTTTTCTTTTCTAACATTATACCTATCTATAACTCTAAATATTGCACGAACAAGAATTAATTCTATAACTATTATCCCTGACATTATAATTGCAAATTGCAAATGATCCTTATGGTATTCTGCAGAAAACCACTCTATATTTAGCCCCATTATTCCTGTTAGCAAATATATATTTATAAGACTTAATATATATTTAATTATGCTATCACTTTCTGACTCTTTAGGTAGCATCCACCTTACCATAAAGAATCCTGCTGCCGCTCCTGATACTATTATTAATCCATTAATTATTACATATAAAATTAAATCACTTACATCTCTAATCTGTTCACTTTCTGTAGGTATTACAGTCTGTGTAAATATTCCTCCAAAAAACATTTGAATCATAACAAAAACATTACCATATATCTCATATTTCAAAAGGTTCTTTATTTTCCCACCTTCTGCAAGTACCAATACCAAAGTGTACGAAATAATCGTTAATACTATTAATATTATGCTTACCAGCATTTCATCATTTTTTATACTTATTATTGGTAGTATTTTGGAGCACATTACAATAGCAAATTCTACTAAGCATACTATATATCTTTTACATTTCGGTTTTAACAGAAATAGCCATATACTCATATCGCATATGGCTACTATTATTCCTACAATTATTTTTCCTATAAATTGAATATCACTCATCAATGTACCTACTTCTAATTTTTATCAAAATATTTGTCCAATCCATTTGCCATGCCTTGAACTAGTTTAGCTCTATATTCATCAGTAGCCATAAGATTGTCTTCTGTTGGATTACTCATAAAGCCCATTTCTACTATAGTTACTGGTACTTTACACCAATTTATCCCACTCATATCATCAGTCTCTAATACACCTCTATTATTACCACCTGTCGCTTTAACCATTTCGTCTACTACACATTCTGATAATTTTTTGCTTGGTTCATATATATTTCCACAGTATGAATTATCTTTGGTTTGACACATTGTAAGTATTCCTGAAATATCTTGATTAGCGTCTCCATTAGCATGTATTCTAATAAATGCATCTGCATTAGCATTATTGGCTACTTCAGCTCTTTCAGCATTACTAATATTTACATCATGACTTTCTCTAATCATAATTACATCGTATCCTCTTGCCTCTAATTCTTCCTTAAGCATTATGGCTACATCTAATGTTAATTTGTATTCTGGTATCCCTGTCTCTACACCTGTTGTTCCTGCTGCAACCTTGTCCTTAGTTTCTGTAGCTCCTGGTCCTACTGGTTCGTCTTCTGTATTTCCTTTTCCTTGATGCCCTGCATCTATAACTACAGTCTTTCCATATCCTGGCATCCTCATTAATATATTTCTTTCTTCAACAATAAGAATTATCTCTTGCCACTTCTCTAATTGCTCATTGGCACTTGCATATTGATCATTATCCATAAAATATTTTACATCATTTTTATATTCATTTAAGTCTTTTTGCTCGCTACTGGTTATACTAGTTAAATCTGCCTTAATGTATTTATTATATAATTCACTTACGATTTTGCTACTTGATTCTCTAAGTTCATCTCCTAATGTAGTCATGTCACTAACTATTTTTTGTGCCGTATCTACATTTACTTGTTCAATGGCTTCTCCTAATTGCACCATATTGTCATCATATTTTTTCTTATTATCTTCACTAAAAATATATTCTTTAAAAGAGTCATCATAGCTATCATAAACAGGTATTACTTCTCCTATTTGATTGCTCTTTTTAATTATGTTAGCTACTAAAATATCTAAATTTGCAACTACGGCTTTACCATTGGAAACCTTTTCTTCTTCAATAGCTTCTTCCAATTGATTAATTAAATCATCATATTCTCTCTGGTCGTCTTCTGATATATATGCATCTTTTACAAGCGACACATATTCTTCTTTTGCCTTATTAAGCGCATTAACATTAACATTTATATTTATAACTATTAATATAACACCACCTATTACAACAAAAGCAATAAGCGATAAAAATACTAATACCGCTATGATTATGGCTGGCTTATTTCTAGTTTCTTCTATTTCTTCATTTATATTTTCTTCGTTCATAATAAAATCCCCTTGTAAAATCTTGCTATATTATATCATTACCTTAATAAAAATGCTAGTTTATATATTATCTATATATCCTGATAAATACAAATTTATATATAATACATATAATGTAGTCTTTTCAAATTTTAAGATATACGATATAATTGTATATGAATTCTTATATTGGGAGGTCACCATATGAAAAATAAAAGTAATCCATTTGTATTTTCAGGTATTTCTTTTTTAGCAGCATTTACTATATTATTATACTGCTTAATTAGATATAACAAATATATATTAGTTATTATAATAGTGGCTGCTATATTTTTAGCAACTTCCTATTTCTTCTTAACTAATATATATAACTTAATTAATAGCATAGATACGTCTAATAAGATGCAACTGCGAAGTGGTTTAAATGATATTTCATCTAACCTAGAGACTATTAATAGTAATTATACAACACTTAGCAAAGCTATATATTCTTATACTAAGAAGACTTATCAAGGTATAGATGCCATGTCCAAAGAGGATATGAAACACAATCAACAACTTATTACAACTATAAATAATCTTTCAACTGCTCAAGGAAAATCAACTAAAATACTTATTAAATATAATGATTCTAACACTAATAAGTTAATAAGTTCTATACACGATGCTAAAGGCTCTTTATCAAATATATGTATAGAAGGATTTGACCAAGCTCATACCTCTAATAAAGAATTAATAGATGCTCTTAATAATATTAGTATTAAAACTGAACCAGTTATTATAAAAGAACCCATGATTGTAACAGAACAAACTATTACAACAGAACCTATTGTAGAAGAGTCAGTTACAGAACCCGAACCACTTCCTATGCCAGATCTTAGTGGTGACCCTAACAAGCAACTTTCGGCTGATGATATTGCTGCTTTATTTGCCTCAATGGGATAACTAAAGAGCAGATAATTTTGACAACAAAATATATTTATGATACTATATCAATAACAGGAAGCCATAGGCGCATTATGGTTGTCCTAGTTGGAAATTTGATTAAACAGAATCCTTAACTTTAGACGGTGTAGGATTCTGTTTTTTATGTTCATTTTTAAACTTTATGCAATCTAATATCAATCGCAATCCATTTATTAATAAATTTAAAAAACTTAGTATTGTCATTAGTAAAAGTCCTCCTATAATAATCTAGGCACTCCTTATACTCCCTTCTAATGCCTGAAAGTAATTTCAAGTTACTTTCCCACTAGAATGACCATATCCTACATCTCCTGTTACCTTAAAAAGATTTTACCACACTGTTATTTCCTTTACAATAAAATATTTGTAAATAAAATAATTACACAAAATAGGGCGAATATTCGCCCTATTTTAGATTGTAGACAAAGTGACCTTTGCCTATCTGTTATATAAATATAATATAATAAAACTTACAACCCCCACAATAGAAGCCATTTAGAATTATATCGTCTATATCTCCAATGCCTATCTTAAATGTATATTGTACAATCTCAACTAATAAGCTAGCTAAAACCACCCATAAAACATTTATATATATTCTTTCTTCATCAACTTACCTCTCTGCATTTTGGAACTTAGTATATTCTCCTAGCCATGTAAGTGGTATTGTTCCAGTTGCTCCAGCTCTGTTTTTAGCTATAATTACTTCTGCTGATCGCTCTCTACGTTTTTGTTCTTCTTCATCTATAGGCTCATCACTTCTATAATAACCCTCTCTGAATATAAACATAACAATATCCGCATCTTGCTCAATTGCTCCTGACTCTCTAAGGTCAGATAATACTGGTCTATGGTCAGGTCTTGCATCTGCAGCACGACTTAGCTGTGACAAAGCAATAACTGGTATTTGCAATTCTCTAGCAAGATTCTTAAGTCCTCTTGATAATTCTGAAATTTGTTGTTGTCTTGATTCAGTTCTTGCATTACCTTCCATTAATTGAAGGTAGTCAATTACAACTAACCCAATATCATGATTTTGCTTTAATTTTCTACATTTACTTCTTAATGCACCTAACGTTAAGCTAGATGAATCATCTATGTATAATTTTGATTTAACAATATTATCGGCACTATCAAGAACCATTTCTAATTCGGTTCCTTGTAAATTACCTGTATTTATTGACCTAGCTTCTACCATAGAATCCATAGACATTAAACGCTTTACTAATTGGTCACTAGGCATCTCCAGACTAAATATTGCACATGGTACATCTTTCTTAGTCGCAACATAATGTGCAATATTAAGTACAAATGCTGTCTTTCCCATGGCTGGTCTTGCTGCCACAAGTACAAGTTGTGATGGATGTAATCCTGTTAATGCATCATCTAAATCTAGAAATCCTGTAGGAAGTCCTGTTACCCTTCCTTTAGTCTTTGATGCTTCATCTATCTGGTCTAATACTTTAATAACTATATCTTCAATAGGAACTATATCACTTGCTGCACCTCTTGTTCTAGCAAGCTCCATCATATCCTTTTCTGCTATTTCAATTATGCTATCTACTTTATCTTGTCCTGCATATGCAGAATTAGTTAATCCCTCTGTTAGTTTGATAAAATTTCTTAATGTAGATTTATCTTTAACTATCTGTGCGTATTGTTTTGCATTAGCAGATGTAGGGACATTCATAATTATTTCCCTTATATATTCAGGACTACTAATAATATCAGGTATATTCTTACTCTTTAATCTATCACTTAACGTTACTAAGTCTACTGGTTTACCCTCTTTTGAAAGCTCTACCATATTATCATATAATACACCATATCTATTATTATAGAAGTCATCCTTATTAAGTATATCTGCTACATCTCCAATTACATCTCTATCTAGAAGCATAGCTCCAATAACAGATTGCTCTGCCATTTCATTATAAGGTTGTTCTTTCTTTATGATTGCCTCATTATTTTCCATCTTTGCCTCC
>JAVBSN010000128.1:0-8122 GCA_031547045.1 Lachnospiraceae bacterium | reverse complement strand
CATTATGATCATATACAAAGTTTCCTGTAGATAGGTTAACTGGATCATAACTATATATTACCGCATCTACAGATACACCTAACATATCTCTTTCTATTTCAGCTAGTAAATCTGCTAGATCCTGTGTTGTCGCTTCCCAACCAGTCTTTATTCCTTCTAAACGTTGCTTAAACTCTTCATAACTTAAGTCTATATCTCTCGTTGTTAATAGTCCTTTTAGATCTTCTACTCTTCCTTTAACTGAATCTAATACTTCTTGTAAGCTATCCATACTTTGAGCAAGTCTACTATCATAGTCTGGTATATCAGTAATAAGCTTATTAAGCATATCCTCCAATATGTCTATTGTTTCTTGATAATTTACATTTAGAAGGGTTGCTCCTATGCTACCACTTTGATAGCTACTGCCCATAAAAGGTCCTATTAGGTTATTAATATCTACTCCTAAAGCTGCTACCTTATATTCTTTATCTATTTCATTATATACTGATGAAATATTTCCAATACTGGTCATTATATTTTTACTTATAGATATGATTTCTTCTATAAATGCTTTTCCTTGTGTAAGTAACTCATTCATGTTATTTATATCAAATGCTCTGTCACTATCTAATGTTATTCCATTTTGTAATACCATATCTTTACCCCTCTCTTTTAAATCTATCTTCTATTTACATTCTGGTAATTGTACTTTTACATATTCGCCATTATGGAATAATAAACCTTGCCCCATCTGTGGATATTCACGTTGAACACGAACAGGGAAGATATTAATTGTTCCTTGTGGGCTTAAAACTAATCCATGTGATGCCGCTTTAACCCACTTTGATAACGGATCAAAACCTTTTAATTTTGCTGAATGTACAGTAATAATAATTCCTATACCACATTCAGAAGCATAAGTCATTAAATCATATAATACTCCTTCAAATGCTTTTCCAGTAATTAAGAATTGATCTATATCGTCAATAATAATATATATTGGTTCTTCGTTCTGATAAAATTGTTGTGGTAATAACAAGCTATTCTTCTCTAATTCCTCCTTGAATTTTTGTTTTCTCTTTTCACATAATTCTTTTATATTGTCTATAAAATCTTCAAACTCATCTTCATCTTGAATATAAACTATACCTTCTTTATCTTGGTATACATATAAGCTCATTGCTGATGAATCAAACAAATATGCAGTTCCAGTACCAGATATTTGATTTAATAGTACTTTTAATACATTTGTTTTACCTTTACCAGTTTCTCCAATAATTACAAATGGTGACTGAGCACAATTAAATCCTGCTCTTGTAACCGATTCGACTTCAAGACCTACTGAAAGATTAACTTGCTCTTTTCCATATACAAAATCTGAAAGCATACTATATTCAAAACGCTCTGGTAATACAGGTATTCTTGGTGCTTTTCTATCTGGATATTTAAGCAATATCTTATTAATCAATTCTTTTATTCTTTGATTATATTCAATATCATTTTCAAATTTAACCATAGTATATATATGCATAATATTTACATTTGTTGTTTTTACCAGTGCTCTTCCTCTTATTTCAGGAAGTTTGTAATTACTTTTTCCTACTAAACTATTAGACTCTGTTGCATCAAAGAAATATCCAGCTATCTTAATCTTAAAGTTATTTAATATAGAATATTTAACTCCACTAACTCTTGTAGCTGTAATTATTAAATAAATGCCTAATCCAGCTCCATCCCTTGATAATTTTGTAAAAAACCCTTCTACATCTGGACCAAGTTCTCTAACAACATCAAAGTTATCGACTACAACTACTATTGATTTTAGATGTTCATCACTAGATTGATTATAAACCGCAAAATTCTGAACCATTTTTTCTGCAAAGAGTTTTTTTCTAAGTACAATTTCCTCTTGTATAATATTTATAAATTTACTTAGTTTTTCTATATCATCATATAAAATATAATCAGCTGTATGTGGTAGTGCATTTAATGGAATTAGTGCACTGTTTCCAAAATCAAGAATATAAAAGTTTAATTCCTCTACTTGATTTTTCAAGGCAAGACTAGTAACAGCAGTCATTAAAAACATAGTTTTTCCATATCCTGCTGATGCCATGAATACTACATTACCTTCTTTTTCAAGATTTATATTATATTCCATTTGAAGTTGTTCCTCTGGAATATCAATCATACCTAAAGGAATGCTTAAATCTGGCATTTTAGTATTATCATACTCTTGTATTTCATTCCACTGCTCATCTTCAACTATTGATGCTAATGGGCTTTTTAAAATATGTAATAGAGATGGTAACCAAGGTTTTCTTACCATTTCTACACCCTCTTGTTCAAAAAGCTCTTTAAGATAATCAATAGTAACATCTAATTGTGTAGCTTTAATTCCTCCACTCTCCTCTACACTGCTTAAATCCTCATTTAACAATTCACCTTGACCTAAATCATTAATTATATATACTCTATTATCTTTTGCTTTTTTTACGCCACCTTCAGTATATTCCGCTCCGCTCCATGCTGATTGAAATAATTCATATATTTCATTATTACCAACTTGAAGATATGCTCTACCTGCCTGTGTAATATAAGCAGCATCTGGTGTTTTAATAATTTCACGGCTATCTCCTTCATTTTGAACCTTCAATGCAAGTTTGAATTTTGAATTAGTCCAGATTTGATCATTTACAACACCTGTTGGTTTTTGGGTAGCCAGTATCAAATGTATTCCAAGACTTCGACCTATTCTTGCTGTTGAAACAAGCTCTGTCATAAAATCTGGTTGTTCCTTCTTTAATTCTGCAAACTCATCACTTATTAAAAATAAATGTGGTATAGGTTCTTTTACTTCCCCATTTTTATATAATTTGTTATATGAGTTAATATGATTAACATTATTTTGTCCAAAGATTCTCTGACGTCTAGCCAATTCACTTTTTATAGAAGCCATGGCTCTTTGACTCTCACTACCATCCAAATTAGTTATAGTTCCCAATAAATGCGGAAGGTTTCTAAATAATCCAGCCATTCCACCACCTTTATAATCAATTAATAAAAATCCAACTTCATATGGATGAAAATTAACTGCTAACGATAATATATAAGACTGTACAATTTCAGATTTACCAGATCCAGTAGTTCCTGCTACAAGTCCATGTGGTCCATGTGCTTTCTCATGTAAATTTAAGAATACAATATCATTTTCTGCTCTCACTCCAAGTGGTACAGCAAGTGACTTATGAGACTGGTTTTTTATCCATCTACCTTCTGAATGAAACTCAATTGGTTTCTTAACACCATACATATCAAAAAATGTAATACTTTCTGGTATATTTGAAGTAATACCTTGATTATGTACTAAAACACTTAAATCTCTTGCCATCCATTCTAGATTACAATCTTCTATGTGATTCAGACGAACTTTTTTATTTATTACTACATTTTCATTCATTAATAATGTGGCTTCTTCCGAATCCTTTACTTCCACAATTGTTCCTATAATCTCTGGTAAATTTCCTCTTAAATAACTAGTATAAATAACAGAAAATCCTAGTTCTACACCTGACTTATTTAAATATTCCATTATTGAATGATCCATTATTAGCTTAGGTTCATCAATAATAAATATAAAATGAGGTAAAAACTTTGATTGCTTACTACTCTCTTCTACTTTTAATGCTCTGTCTTTAAGAATCTGAAATAGACTTCCAAGAACTTGATCCCTCATTTGCTCCGAATTAATATCTCCAGACATATTCAAACTTTGAATTCGTAAATGAGGATACCATCTCATCCACTTAAATTCATCATTATATTTTTTATCATGAATTACAATAAGCTGTAAATCATGATAGCTCTGCTGAAAAGTAAGCTGAGCCACAAGTAACTTTAACTGTTCATGAATTATTTCTTTTTCTCCAATTAACCCCAAGTGGGTATTCTTCAAATTAATAGAAACTGCTTTATTATCAATATAAGCAAATTTTTCACCAACTACCTTAGCTTTTTCCTCAAGAACATCCTTTTCCATTTTTAATTCATCATAGTTATACTTAATAGAGAAACTTACTCTTTCCCTTCTCTTACCTATAGATACCATAAGAAAATCATCATCTTCAGCACTTCGCTCATAGATACGACTACTATAATTCCTTATAATTTTCTCTATATCTTTTATATCTGGAAAATTGTAACTATATGCATCTTCCTCTTTCCTATGTAATTCATTTAATTCTTTTCTCTTTCTAAGTAAATAATCCTTATATAATTGATTACGAATCTCCGTTTTTTCCTTACAATCTTTTTTCTCGTTTATATACTTAGTAACAGAAAAAATAAGTGTCATTACAGTTGAAGTAATAGATATAACAACGAAAAGTCCCCTTTTCATTAATATAGAAATTGCAACTGTTATACATAGCATAATAATTGGTGGTATTATAGTTTGTATCAAACTTCCCTTAGGCATTGTAACTTCTGATGGTGGCTTGTTTATATCTACACTTTTGTTTGGGACATTCATTATTAATCGTGGTGATCTTGTAAACTGAGGATATCCTTCAAATGGGATCTCCATAGAATTACACTCTGCTAAGGAAATATCTATATTATCCTTTTGTGCAAAGATTTCAATATATTTACTATGATAGATTATAAATACATTGCCAATGAGTATTTGATCACCATCTTCTAATGATAGTTCTATTTTTTCATTTATATCAATTAACTCTCTATTAACAAATAATCTATATCCTGTTGATACTCCATATGCTACTATTTTTTCTTGCTCAATTACTACATTGTAATTTAAATCCGAAATGCATATATCTGCATCTTTTTTACCAATAGTAATGCTTCTTTTATGCTCAAAGAAAAGTGGAGAATCTGGAACATAAAATAAATGACTTCCGCCTTGTACCTCTATCCATTGATATGGTGGTAAATCTTTCAGTTTATAATCTTTTTCATTATATATAAATGTATCTTTAACTGGTATTTGCTCATAGCAAGTATCTTTTAATATTAATATATATTCCATAGGCCCTATTCCTCTGTTAGTGTTGAATATTCATTTTCTAATGGTGCTAACTTATTTTCTATACTTGATAGCTTTGTACTTTTTTCTTGACCTGTTAACGATGAATCATTTTCTATTACTGCTTTTTCTTTTAAATATGCATAATATAATAATTGATTACTAGATTCTTGCATTGCAATATCTGCTGCTTTTTCAGTATCTAAGCGATTAATATATATCCAATACTCCATTACTTTTTCATCACCATTAAGTGCAATTGTATTTAAAATATTTCTTCTGTTTTCCTCATTAAAGCTCTCACATTTAACGCAGGATACTGCAAGAATATATTTTTCATAGATATTCATTCTATCTACTGATACATTTTCCATTTTCTCTATAGTCATACTATAATTGGACTGTAGATATGCCTCATTTGCAGCAATAACAGCTCGATTATATGGTCTTTCCCATACTACAAAATATCCCATCAAAACCATGCTAACAATAATTAATAGACTAGTAATACCTACAGTTACCTTATATCCTTTATTCTTCACTTTAGATATTTCAACAAATTTTTCTTTGTGTACTTCTCTATAGCGCAAATATTCTCCATACAATTTTTCTATTATTTGTTCGACTTCTGTGCACTCAAAAATTTCATTTAAAAATCTATCTTCTTTTAATAAATCTTGTCCACCATTATCATAATCTTCAAACTTATATTTTTTAGTTAATGTACATCCTATTAGAGACTTATATTGCCTTACAAATAATTCATTAGAAAATTCTTCTTCTGCCCCATATACATCTCTTGTTTTTATAAATGCTCTACCTTGAATATCATAATATATATTTGTAGGATTCAAGCTAAACTTATAAAGTTCTGCTATTTTATGTAACCTTCCTACATCCATTAATGCTGACATTATCAATTCTAATTTTTCTTTCTTAATAAAAGTCCATGTATTCAAATTATGTATATCATAACTAATTATAATACTCTCTTTGTCTTCTTCTATAGAGCAATCTAAAAATCCATTATTCTCCCTGATAAGTTTTTTGTATTCAAACTCATTTGCTGCTGATATCTGTGATTTTCTTATATTTTCAACAACTTTATCAAGTTGCTCTTCAATTACAACATTATTTTTTAATTCTTTTTTCTTTAGTTTCATTATATTCTCCTATTCTTTAGTAAAATGTTACTTATAATTATTTTGCTCAGAATATCCTTAACTACATATTGATTATTATTACTTTACTAATGCCATTATTAATGCAATAAAATATACTACTAACCCAATAATCTCTATTGGTAAAATAGCAAATGCACTTACAGTTTTATATATTTTTATATGCTTTTCTTCTTCCTTATTCATCCTTAAGATTATTATTCTAGATACAATACTTATAATTAATGCAATTGGTACTAGATATACCAAAGAAACCATTTGCTCCTTAAGTATAACAATACCAAGTATCAGAAGTTCAATACCTGTACACAAGAATAATTTATTTTTACTTATTAAAAATATTATTATGGCTATTATCATACTAATCAATGTTACAAAAATATATGCCCATGTACCATACATACCCTTTATATATATTAGTACAAATGTAAATACATATATATTGCTTAATAATATATTTATATCTTTTATCTTATTAAATTCCATGTGGTCTCCTATCTAATTATCTATTCACTATACTCTACTATATCATCTTTAATTTCTATATATATCCACTCCCACTTATTATTAGGTTTATCACAGATTATATCGACATTGCTATATATACCTTTATCAACGAAAGTATCTTCTACATAACCTTTAATTTTTTCTATACCTTCTTCATCTTCATCTGTACGTATCTGTATATGCAAACGACATATATCATCATAATAAGGTAATTCCTCCATACAATTTGCACTATAACTATTATTAAAATACTGTTTTTCTGTTTCTATTAACTCTGTACGTACATTTACTTCACTTATATTTAAATTCATATCATTTAAATCATTCCATACAATTCCTTCCATATCATCTTTAATTCTCGTTTTTTTGTAATTGTCAATTATTACATCGTTTTCCATCTGTATACCTATTTCTGCATCTTCTGAAAAATCAGTATATATAAATGTAAAATTACTGTCGGAACAATCAAATATTATATCATTAACTGATTCACAAGATATTAAAGTAAATTTATCACCATACTTTTCATCCATATATTTCTGCACAGTATCTTTAGCTTCTTTTAAATTGCTCTTTGCCCCAACAAAGTCAGACATTCCAAATACTAATATGAATAAAAATATTAATACCATTAATATTTCACCACAATTACATACGAATATTGGCACTAACTTTAATATTCTTCCGTTATTACTCTTTATCATTCAATACATTCCTCCCTTACATCATCATAGCCAAATATTAAGCACACACATGTATAGTTAGGGTACACACTCCAAACATATTCACTGTTATATGCTACATTACCTGCATCCAATATATCCATTGCTACCATGCCACAATTGTTTGTAAAAAAATTATATCGTTTTTGTTCTTCATTTAACTCTATTGCATAATCTAACATTGCCTGTCCTTGAGCATCTGTTATTTTATAACCAAGTTTTGTAGTATAAGGTTTGCCAGAATTATCTACATCTACATGGTCTTCATCAAACAATACCCCTGTTCTTAATAAACCATTTACATCTGTTGATCTTAATGTATATGCTGTAAAATTTCCTTTTTTTGCATTACTAAAATAATATCCTGTCCCATCTTCTCTTATTAATACTATTCCTGCATGTCCAAAATAACTTGCTCCATCTGGTGCATCTATATAGTATACATATGTAAAGTCTGCCTCCGATATATCCATAGGTTCACCATTTATATCCAATAATGGATTTTCTTCTCCTTCTTCTCGTCCATCTTTATCTATGTATCTTAATGGATTGTTTAGACAATACTTATACTCATTCATTGTTTCTGGTCTGTCTATATATCCTTTTACTATATCTCTACTTGTAAATCTTCCTCTTCTTGCATCATATCTTCTTGCTTGAGCATAGTATAATCCACCTACTTCTTC
>JAVBSN010000086.1:0-18622 GCA_031547045.1 Lachnospiraceae bacterium | reverse complement strand
CATACCTGAACAACCAATTGTCTCAACTAATGCCTCTTGAATAATTCCCTCTTTAACGTTAAGTGTTAACTTACAAGCACCCTGTTGAGGAGCACACCAGCCTACACCGTGTGTTAAACCTGAAATATCTTTTACTTCTTTTGCTTTTACCCATTTTGCTTCTTCTGGTATTGGTGCAGCACCATGGTTTACACCTTGAGCAACTGAGCACATGTTTTCTACTTCGTGTGAATAAATCATGTTGAAACTCCTTTCAATATATAAAAATAAAAATACAAACAAAATTGGTAAGATGTACCGTAGGCACATCTTACCGATACATTTTCTCATAAAACGACTAAATAGTCTAGCCCTTTTTTAACATTAAAGCATTTTATTCTGTTTCTTCCTCGCTAATATTAGCCCCTTCAATAGTTGTTATTCCATTTATAAAACCTTCAACATCATCTTCATATCCTTTGTATACAGTAACCATTATAAAACACATCATACAGTCAACTTTATGTACATAATACTTTTGAACCAAACTTCCTTTCATTGTAGTAACTGTTAATTCATAAAATTCTTTATCTGCAATTGTAATAGGTGCTATTTTCTCGATTTTATATTCTGTTTCTTCAGATTGTCCAAGATTATCTGCTACAGCTTTAATGTATTCTTCCTCATTTATAATCTTTCCCAATCCTGTGCTTGTACTATTATTAAGATTTTCAAACCCATACACAATATTTCCAATGCCATTCTTTTTCTTAATTGCAAAGCAATAGTACATAATAGCATCTTCAGGAGATATTTCTCCATCTCTAAGTGCTAATATTTCTTCCTCTGTTAATCCTCCATAACCTGCCAATTCCTCATCGGTCATCTTCTTCCAACCCTTAATCATAGGAAAGCTCATATCCACAAAATGATTAACATATCTATCATCTTCCCAGTCTCCTATTTCAAAATCCGCAAGTTGATTATTAATCTCTTCTGTTGTTGCTTCTGTAACTTCTTCTGTAATCTCTTCCGCCGTTTCTTCCATTACTTCAACTATTGTATCTATTGCATCACTCTTCGTTTCATCTTTTGTACATGCTGTAATCCCTGATATACACATTACAGCCACTATCATAGAAATCATTTTTTTCATAATAAAAATTCCTCCAATAATTAATGAAACTATATATAATAAAAAGTGCTCCGTTACATATTATCACATTTCAAATATGTTTTCTACCATTTTTTAACATTTCTGTAATTATTCTTAACACTCTTGTAAATACTTTTCTACTTTGATACAATGAAATTTATTACAAAATCAAAATTTCCTTGGAGGTTTAAAATGGATTTTATAGATTTACACGTACATTCAAATGCATCTGATGGAACCTTGACTCCCTCTGAAGTAGTACATGCTGCATCTGAAAAAGAATTATCTGTTATTGCATTAACAGATCATGACACAATTGATGGTATTGAAGACGCTATAGAAGCTGCCAAATCCACTTCCCTTACTATTGTTCCTGGAATTGAATTATCTTGTTATTATAAGAATAGAGAAATACATATTTTAGGACTTTTTGTAGACTATACAAATATAGATTTCAAACAAGAACTGGTTTATATTAAAAAAGCTCGTGAAGATAGAAATATTGAAATGGTTAATCGCTTTCAAGCTGATGGTATAGATATAACTTTAGAAAAATTGCAAGCAGGTAACCCTAATAGTGTCTTAACAAGAGCACATTTTGCAAGAGTATTATTAGATGAAGGTGTTGTAAAAACCAAAGACGAAGCCTTCCGAAAATATATAGGCATACATTGTCCTTATTATATTCCCAAACCTACCATTACCCCTGAACATGCCCTTAAGCTAATTAATGATGTGGGTGGTATTGCAGTTCTTGCACATCCTTTATTATATAAATTAGGCTATAGAGAAATAGAAGAAATGATTATAGAACTTATCCCTCTAGGTTTAAAAGGTATAGAAGTATATCATTCATCAAATAACTGTTACGAAAGTGACAAGCTACGGAGCCTAGCCCTAAAACATAATCTTCTAACATCTGGTGGTTCTGACTTTCATGGAGCTAATAAACCTGATATTAATATAGGTAGTGGTCGTGGTGGCCTTAGAATACACAAAAAATTATTTGATAACCTTAAATCTTCTCTATAATCAAAATAGAGCGTCTCAAAATAATATAATTCTAATGAATATATTATTTTATGACACTCTATTATTTATACATTATCTATTCATTTCTAATAGCCGCTAAAGGACTAAGTTTTGTTGCCCTTTGGGCTGGGAAGAAACCAGATACGGTTCCTATTAGTGTTGCAAATATAATTGCAAGAAGGACTAACCAAGCTGGTATTACCGATATTTTAACTCCTTCACCCATATTTACCAATGGAGCTGCAAAAACATTTACCAATATGGACAGTAGATAACTTAGCAGTATTCCTGCTATTCCACCTAAGAATCCAATAAATGCCGCTTCTGATAAAAACAATGCTCTAATGTTACCTAAGCTACATCCTATTACCTTCATAACACCAATTTCCTTTGTTCTTTCATAAGTAGACATTGTCATAGTATTAGTTATACCTATTGCTGCTACTAATAATGAAATAGCTCCTATACCACCAAGAACAGCTTGAATAATCTTAAATTGGCTTTCAATCTGTGCAAGCCATTCTTGATTACTATATGCCTGAAATCCCATATCCTGAATAGCAGTCATTACAGAATCTACATTATCAGCATCATCAACACTAACTATTACTCTGTCATATACTAATTCTTTAAATGGTTTACCATTTTTATCTGTTGGTTGATTAGGTATTGCTCTTCCTTTATAGGTTTTCTTAAGATATGCTTTTAATGAATCTATATCTGTATATACACTATAGCTATACTTACTATAAGTATTTTCATCACCTGCAACCATTCCCACTATTGGAAATATATTTTTCTTAGACGGAATCTCCGTATAATTACCAGCTCCATCATCTATCCATTCAGAATCAAATTGAGTAAATACCGTCTTACCCATTAAATCTACATCCGGTAATTCTCCTTTATCCCAATAAGGATATTCATATGTAGATGAATTATAAAATTGTTGTATTACCATATTACCAACAACAAGTTCCAAAGTTCCTGCATTTTCTGATGGTATTGTTCCTTCACCAATATTAATATTAGCTAATTCTTCTTGAGAAACACCATATATACTTATCCATGATTCCCACTTTCCTTGAATAAACCTACCATATACCGCTAACTGCGGTGATACGTAATTTACATTTTCTAATTCTTCAATTGATTTAATTGTACTATCATTCAAATATTGTATATCAGTACTAGTACCCCCAAAATAACCTGTTGAAACCTCAATTTCCGTTAGGCTACCATATGAACTAGCTTCCTCCATCATTGCTGTTTTAAGTCCTAAACCCAGAGAAAGCATAACTACTACTGATGCTGTACCGATTATAACTCCCAATACTGTAAGGATAGTACGAATCTTACGTCGCCATAAGCTACTAACACTCATCCCTAAAATATCAAGAAAGTTCATCCTCGTCCACTTCTTCCTTTCCTTTGCGTTTCTTAATAATTACTACAACTACTATTATTATAATCGCAATTACAACACATATGCCAGCTATAATACCTACTACTGCAAGAGCACTAATTCCTGTATCCTCTTCTACGTACATCTCTTCTTCAAAGAAATCTCCATTACCCATATCCTCACCTACAAATAATGTTATATCCTGCTCAACAGTATTAACTACACCATCTGCATCTTCATATGAAATAATAGCCTTTATAATTCCCTCATCTTCAGTTGGAGCTATTCCTGTTACCATAGCGTCTGCAAATCCTGTTCCACCTGCTGCTATATTCCCTACATAAGATGGTTCTGCTTCAACACTATTTCCTTTAAATTCAACGCTTACGTTATATATTATCCCTTTTCCTAAGTTGTTAATAGAGAACATTACATTTGCTTGTTCATATACAGTTATAAAATCTGAAGATAATGATATATCTGTTACTGTTAATCTTGCTTCTTGAGATACAGGTATTGATATATTTTCTGTTGCTTCAAATGGATTAGCACTACTATCCTCATATACTGATGCTATTGCCAATATATATGGCTTTTGCTCAAGGTCACCCTTTGCCTTCATATTAATAACTATATCTTCTGTCTTACCACTTCCGATTTTGTCAACAAATACTGTACTTGATCCTGACTTTGGTAAAAATTCATTTTCAGTTGCTGTTAAAGTAAACTTAATATTTGATACCGCTGTTCTTTTTGAAGTATTCTTTACATGTATTGTTAATGTAAAGTCTTGCCCTGCCTTAACAGTAGCCGGTGAAGTTTCATATCCTGTAACAATTAATCTTGGAGTTGATACAGTAGCAGGTGTATCAACTGGTGCTTCTGTTGTTGGTTCTTCTGTTGGGATTCCTTCAACTCTAGCGCTTATTGGTTTTACTAATATATAACTTAATCCATCCTTTGTATATTCAATAATATAGTTAACTGGATAATATCCTGTTTCTAAAATTGATTTTGCTGTAAGATTATAATTACATTCAAACGAAGTAGCTCCATTTTCTGGTACAGTCTCTTTATATGCATCTTGACCACTTTCAAATCCAAAATCACTAGTAACATCTATGTACACTTTACTTATATTTACTCCACCATTTGGTGTTAATATAAATCTAAAGCCAACTGTTTCTCCAGCATTTCCACTAGGGGAATTAGGAACTTGCAAATTAACATCTGATGCTTTTCCCGTACTAATAATGCCTCCTGTGTTTTCTCCTGCATCGCCATTACCTCCTGTGGCTGCTAAAACTTGGCTTGAACATAACATCACTAAGCATAAAACTGATGCTAAAAGTCTCTTAATTCTCTTCATCGTATATAATCTCCTTCCTCTCATTTATTTCAATTTTTTTAATTTTACCATCCCTTATGTGTATAACTCGATCTGCAACTTGCGCAAGATTTCTATCATGAGTTACCATAACCAGAGTTTTATTTTGTTCATTAACTACATTTCGCATAAGCTCCAAAATATCTTTAGTAGTATTTGAATCTAGATTACCAGTAGGTTCATCTGCAAATACAATACTAGGATTAACCACTAAGGCTCTTGCGACTCCTACTCTTTGTTGTTGTCCACCTGACATCTGATTAGGCATATGTTGTCTATGTTCACTAAGTCCAACTAGCTTCATCATTGCTTTTGCTTTCTTTGTTCGATCTGCTTTATGCACACCTTTAAACGTAAGTGGCAATGCAACATTTTCTAATGCATTCATATTTCCCAATAGATTAAATGATTGAAAAATAAATCCTACTCTCTCTCCTCTAAACTTAACTAATTGATTTTCATTAAGTTTATCAATCCTCTTTCCATCTATTTGTATCTTTCCTTTAGATGGTTTTTCAAGTCCTGCAAGCATATTTAATAATGTTGATTTACCTGAACCTGATGTACCTACAATTGCTATAAGTTCACCTTCATAAACTTTAAAACTAACGCCGTTAAGGGCAGGTACTTTATTATTTCCAACTTTATATATTTTATATAAGTCTTCAACTTCTATTATAACTTTACGATTATCTTCTACTGTTATTTCAGATTCCGAATTGCTTTCTTCCGTTACGTCACTAGAAGTTGGTATTTCCTGCAAAATATCCTCCACCCTGATACCTCCTTACTTAATTCTAATACTACATCTTGTACCATTATACCATTTTATAATACTATATGTATAATTTATTTATAATTATTTCTTAAGAAATTCTTTCTTTAATAATATTTATGTGTAGTTTTTTCTAGCTTTCTACATAATGAAGAAAACCTTAATGCCTAATAAATTAATATTAACATCAAGGTTTTCATCTTAAATTAGTATGTATATTTATTTACTTTTTCGTTTAATTGTTCAACATATGTTTCATTTTGCTCTGCTGAAGAATTAAGTTCTTGCATACTACTATTAACCATATCTGCTAAAGAATTAATTTCAGTAATGCTTTCTGTACTATCATATACAGCTTGACTTATTTCTCCTATACTTTTACTTATATTTGATATTGTTTGATTAATTGTGGTAGTTTCTTTCTCTATATAAGCAATTTCTTTACTAATATGACTTACATTACTACCATATTCTCTACTAATATCTACCATAACCTCATAATCATTAATAACATTGCTATTAACAAAATCACTGAAAATTGTAACTTCTTCAAGTAATTCATTTACCGCGTTAGTAACTTCATCACTTGTTTTGTTAATTTCTCTTACAGCATTCTCTATTTCTACGCTAAGACTTCCAACACTTTCGGCTACTACAGCAAATCCTCTACCAGTTTCACCAGCTCTTGCTGCCTCAATACTTGCATTAAGACTAAGGATCTGTGTTTGTCCGGCAATATCTTCTATCTTCTTTGCCATCTCTTGTACTAATTCTATTTTTCTAGCATTTTCACTTGCTAATGTAATTCTCTCTTGAATAACACCAATTTTATCTTCTGCATTATTTCTATTTTCACTTACATCTGATACTATTTTATCTGACTTTAACTTAATAGAATATGTATAATCTTTTACTTCTATAGTCTTATCTGTAAGTATGTTTACATTGGCTACAACATCTTCTAAGTTACTATTTACTAATTCACTTGAAGCTGTACATTCTTCCATATTTGCTGACAAGTTACTAATGTTACTATTTATATCACCTACGTTACTTGCATTGTATTCCACCGTACTAAGCATTAGATTGCCACTCTTAGCTATAGATTCCGATGTCTCAGATACATTAGCCACAAGACCTCTTATTTCTTCAATAAACTGATTCATATTGTTAGCAATCAATTCTAGTTCGTCACCACTAGTCATCTCAACTTCTTTAGTAAGGTCACCATTTCCACTATTTAAATCCATTACTTTTTCATTAAGCTTATTAAGGTTCTTTCTTATACTTCTGCTAATTACTATTGCACATATAGTTCCAAATATTATTACTATAACTCCTATTATAATCATAGTATTTCTTATTACTGATAATTGCTCATCAATCCATTCTGCTCCTATATCTACACCTACTACACCAGCAACCTGACCCTCACTATTGTATACAGGACTATATGAACTAAAATAAGTTCCCCATTCATCAACTGTAAATTCATCAGCTGCTGAATCTTCTCCACCTAAAGCCACCCATATCTCATCCAGTGATTCATATTCTTCATATATATCAGCAGGTGCTTCTTCATCTGTATCAATCAAGAATACAATACTTCCATCATCTAATCCCTTCATAGTATAAATATATTTTATACTACTGTTGTCTCTATATATAGATAATTCATTATATATTTCAGCATATTCTGGTGTATTCTCAGAACCTACTTCTATCTTCTCTAATTTATCTCCATCTATAGTACTAGCTGCACAACTAGCTAACTCAAGAGCATTTAATTTGAAACGTTCAATAAAAGTAACTTTCAGCTTACTATATATAATTCCACCTAAAGCTACTGTACACAAGATACTAACCCCTGTAATTAACAATAACAACTTTGTAGATATACTTACCTTTCTAACCTTCATATACCCAAGTCCTCCTCTATTAGTAATAAAACCTACATATAATTATATCACTTATGCTTCTTTTAGGAAAGCAATATATCCTTTTTTTGCTTCATATATATCTGCTTTACTAGTAACTTCCCAAGGGGCATGCATGTTTAATACTGCAACTCCACTATCTATAACATTCATTCCATATAAAGCTAATATATATGCGATAGTTCCGCCACCACCAACATCTACTTTACCCAGTTCAGCAGTTTGAAAATTAACGTTGTTATCATCCATAATCCTTCTTAACTTACCAAGATATTCTGCATTGGCATCATTAGAACCTGATTTCCCCCGTGAACCTGTAAACTTACTAAACACAAGTCCTCTACCGCAAAATGATGCATTTTTCTTATCAAAGCTAGACGCAAACATTGGATCATAGGCTGCATTAACATCTGATGATAACATATTTGATTTGGCTAAACATCTCTTAAGTTTTAATTCTGAATACTCACCCATTCTATCAATTATCTCTGCAACTGTATTTTCGAAAAACTTAGATTGCATACCTGTTGCTCCAACGCTTCCTATCTCTTCTTTGTCCACTAACAAACAACAAGATGTTCTCTTAACCTTATTGACTGAAATCATTGCATTAAGTGATGTAAATGCACACACTCTATCATCTTGTCCATATGCCATAATCATACTTTCATCAAGTCCTGCATTTCTTGCCTTACCTGCTGGAACTGCTTCTATCTCTGCTGATAAAAAGTCTTCTTCTTCAATATCATATTTTTTCTTTAATATATCTAATATACCTTCTTTAACAGATTCTTTAGTATCAGCATCTATAGGTTTACTTCCAAATAATATATCTAAGGCTTCTCCTTCTATTACTTTAGCAGCCTTCTTCTCTAATTGCTCCCCAGCCAAATGTATTAATAAATCTGTTATGCAAAATACTGGATCTTCTTCATCTTCTCCTATATTTATATCTATTATTGCTCCATCTTTCTTAACTACAACTCCATGTAATGCCAATGGCATTGTAACCCATTGATATTTTTTAACGCCACCATAATAATGGGTATCTAAATAAGCAAAACCACCATCTTCATATAGAGGATTTTGCTTTATATCTAATCTTGGTGAATCAATATGTGCTCCAAGAATATTTATTCCATTTTCAATATCTTCTTTTCCTATATTAAACATTACAATAGACTTATTCATACATACTGAATATACTTTATCACCTGTTTTTATTTTTTTATTATCTTTAATAATATCTTCTAAATCTACATATCCTGCTTCTTTTGCTACAACTACAGCATATTTAACACATTCTCTTTCTGTTTTTCCTTCATCAAGAAAGTTTCTATATTCTTTATTAAGAACTTCCAACTCTTTAATATCCTTCTTATCATAAGTTGTCCACGCATTTACTCTTTCCATAATTCACACTCCTTATAATTTATGTTACACCATTTCCATATATTATATTCTATTTCCAAATATATTAAAATACATTTCTATACTTTATATAAATTTAATCTTTCGAAAGAATTTTTACATTGTTATACTAGTTTCATTTTGCTATAATCTATTTTATCAGTAACTATTAATAATAATATTTAAATGTATTTATAATATTATAAATGTGGAGGATATATTATGTCAGATAATATAGATATAAAAGATGATGATAAGGACGAATACGAAAGCTACTGTTACCTATGTAGACGCCCTGAAAGTGCAATTGGTAAACTTGTACATTTACCAAACAATATAAATGTATGCCCTGATTGTATGCAAAAGACTTTTGATAGTTTTGGTGGTATAGACACACAATTTATTGATATGTCAAAAATGCCAAATATTAATATGTCACAATTTACACCAGTAGATGATATTCCAAAATCTCAGAAAATTAAAAAGAAAAAAGAGAAAGAAAAAAAGGACACACCTGAATTAGATTTAAAAACAATTCCAGCTCCTCATATTATGAAAGCTCAACTTGATGAATACGTAATCGGCCAAGACCATGCAAAGAAAGTAATTTCTGTAGCTGTATATAATCATTACAAGAGAGTGCTTACTAATACAATGGATGATATTGAAATTGAGAAATCTAATATTTTAATGTTAGGGCCAACTGGTAGCGGTAAAACATATATTGTAAAAACTATTGCTAGGCTACTAAACGTACCTCTTGCTATTACAGACGCAACAACCCTTACTGAAGCCGGATACATAGGTGATGATGTTGAAAGTGTTCTTAGTAAATTATTAGCTGCTGCTGATAATGATGTTGAACGTGCTGAACGTGGAATTGTTTTCATAGATGAGATTGATAAGATCGCTAAGAAACGCAACACAAATAGTCGTGATGTAAGCGGTGAATCTGTTCAACAAGGTTTACTTAAAATATTGGAAGGTGCCGAGGTAGAAGTTCCTGTGGGCGCAGGTAGCAAGAATGCCATGGTTCCTCAGGCTACTGTTAATACTCGTAATATATTATTTATATGTGGTGGTGCATTTCCTGATATTGAAGATATTATTAAAGCTAGACTTAACAAGCAATCTTCTATTGGTTTTAGAGCTGATTTAAAAGATAAGTATGATGATGAGCCTAATTTATTACAGAAGATAACCGTTGAAGATTTACGTGAGTTTGGAATGATACCAGAATTTCTTGGTCGACTTCCAGTTCTATTTTCTCTTCAGAGTCTTGATAGAGATATGTTAATTAGTATTCTTAAAGAACCAAAAAATGCTATTCTTAAACAATACCAAAAACTTCTTCACCTTGATGAAGTTGATTTACGTTTCAATCAATCAGCATATGAAGCTATAGCAGATAAGGCATTGGAAAAGAAAACTGGAGCAAGAGCATTAAGAGCAATTATCGAAGAATTTATGTTAGATATAATGTACCAAATACCTCGTGATGATAATATTGGTCGTGTAACTATAACAGGCGAATATATTAATGGTTCAGGTTTACCTCTAATAGAGATGAGAGGTGTATTAGAACTAGAGGATACTCAATAATAATTATTTTAAATTTAAAAGCGTATAATAACTTTTGAAAATTATTATACGCTTTATTTATATTATTATTTAGTTACTTGATGGCATCATCTTAATTATTCTTGATGCAAAATCATTAAAGTTTTGAGTTTGAAGTATTACTTTTCCTGGTCCAACTAATTTAGTAAGGAATAATCCTTCTCCTCCTAAGAATATATTACCAAGTCCTTTAACAGTCTCAACTTCATATCTAACACTTTTCTCAAATGCTACAACATTTCCTGTATCAACTTTAATAACCTCTCCTGGTGCAAGTTCTTTAACTACTTGATCTCCATCTACTTCTAAAAACACATGACCATTTCCTGAAATATCTTGAAGAATAAATCCTTCTCCACCAAATAAACCAGCTCCAAACTTTTTAGTCAATGTAATCTTAACATCTACATTAGGCTCTGCACATAAAAATGCTGTTTTCTGAGCAATAAGACCTGGTGTTCCATTTAAGTTAACAGCCACAATAGCTCCTGGTACAGTAGAACCAAATGCGATCTTAGCTCCTGGTCTTTGTGAAGTATATGTAGCCATAAATAACGACTCTCCAGCTAACATTCTGCCTAGTCCTTTCATAAGACCACCCTTAGTGTTAGTTTTCATTTCAATACCTTCTGTTTGCCATACCATTCCACCACTTTGTGTATACATAGATTCTCCAGAATTAAGTGTAACCTCTACTGCTGGTACAGTAGTTCCAATAATTTCATATTGCATTATATTATCCTCCTAATATCTAACAACACCTTTGTTGCCGTATACTTTCCCACAAAATAAATTATACAGCAAATATTTTTTATATTCAATACAAGATACATTATTACATTTCTTACGATTTTATAAACACATTGTCATATTTAATTAATATGTTATTAACTAAATATACTATTAATAAACTATTATTACTGTGTTATACTAGTAAAAGGTGGTGATGCAAATGAGTATAAATATTATTGCCCATAGGGGCGCTTCCTCTCTTGCTAAGCAAGAAAATACAATGGAAGCATTTAAGATAGCAATTGATATAAACGCAGATATGGTTGAATTTGATGTAAGACAGACATTTGATAATATGTTAGTTGTATTTCACGACGATAGTATAGACGGTAATTTACTTAGTTCAATAACCTATAACGAACTTAATAAAATATCACAAAGTCATGGTTATACAATTCCTCTTTTTAAAGATGTACTTATATTTTGCAAGGGTAAAATTAAATTAGATATCGAAATAAAAGAATCTGGATTCGAGAAATCCTTAATAGAAATGGTTACTTCCATGTATAATTATGATGATTTTATTATAAAATCATTTTTAGATAGTGTTGTTAGACGAATAAAAAAATATGATACTAATATTAATGCCGGCCTATTACTTGGACGTAACAAAGGTAATGTGTCTGATAGATTTAATGAATTATTTCCTTTAAGAAGAATTAAACATTGCCAAGCCGATTTTATTGCTCCAAATTACAAATTATGTAATTCTGTATTTTTATTAAGAATGCAACAATTACATATTCCTGTTTATGTATGGACTGTTAATTCCAAAAAGTCAATTAATTATTTTCTTGACACTAGCGTCTCTGGAATAATTACCGATAAACCTGATGCTGCTATGTTTTTACGTAGTCAAAAATTATTAGGTAATAATAAACGAAACAAAAAAACATATATAGAATTAAACGATAAAACAGCAGCTAATTAGCTGCTGTTTTGTCATAGGTATTTATAAACCTTTTGCTTTATTTACACATGCCTTCATCGCTTCAATAACAGCACTTCTCATACCTTTTTCTTCTAGGACTCGTACTGCTTCTATAGTCGTTCCACCTGGGCTACATACCATATCTTTAAGCTCACCTGGATGCTTACCTGTTTCTAAAACCATCTTAGCACTTCCCATCACCGTTTGTGCTGCAAATCTATATGCTTTATCACGAGGCATACCGTCTGCAACTGCTGCATCTGCCATAGCTTCAATAAACATATATACATATGCAGGAGCACTTCCACTTACCGATACAACCACATCCATTAAGTTTTCAGATACTTCTTCTACAATTCCTATTCCATTTAATATATTAAATACTTTTTTCATATCATTTTCTGTTACATTTTTGTTATAACAAACTCCTGTAACACCCTCTCCAATTAGAGCTGGTGTATTTGGCATTGTTCTAACTATTTTAAGATTTTTCCCAAAGCTATCTTCAACCCATTGTAATGTTTTACCTGGAGCAATAGTTATTATTAATTGATTCTCAGCTACAATATCCTTAATCCCACTAATTGCTTCCATATAAAATTGAGGTTTAACTGCTAAAATTATTATCTCTGCTTTTGCAACTTCTAAATTATTAGTTGTTACATTAATTCCTTGCTCTTTTGAGATTCTTTCTAATTGTGCTTCATTAATATCCGATGCAATTATATCTTCTGGGTTATATATATTATTCTTAATTATTCCACTAATAAATGCTGTACTCATATTACCGCATCCTATAAATCCTATCTTCATATAATACCTCCATTTATCTCTTTACTATAAATTCAATATTATAATTATAGCCTATAAAAGTCAATAAGCACATTAAAAAAGGTTATTACATATTGATGTAATAACCTTTTGAAATCTTAATTATATCTCAAATCTACCTTCAACACCGTCTGCTGTAAAGTAAACTGTATTGTTTTCTGGTTGAACATATAAGTTAAGTTCTTTAACACTTTTCTTACCAGTTGTCTCCATTGCCATACTAACGATAGACTTTGTATCAAGCTCTTTACCTTGCCATTGAATAAAAACTGTTTCTGTTTTCTTTGCTGGTGTAGCTTTCTTAGCAGGTGCTTTTGTTGTAGCTGTCTCAGCCTTCTTAACAGGAGCCTTTTTGGCAGGTGCCTTTGCTGGTGTTTTCTCTACAGTAGTTTCTGCTTTCTTTGCTGGTTCAACCTTCTTAGCAGGTGCTTTCTTTGCTGGTGTAGCTTTTTTAGCAGGAGCCTTCTTTGCTGGTGCTTTCTCTTCTACTGCAACCTCTACCTTAGTCTCAGCCGCCTTTGCTGCTTCAACTTTTGCCATAGCAGCTTTAACTTGATCTGCTGTTGTTGTTTTCTTAGTTGTGCTCATAACATTCCCTCCAAAGTAATAATCAATATATATGTTTATTATGTCATTATCTTTATAGCTATGTTTAATATTATCTCATTATTCCAACATTTGCAAGACTTCTTCAAATTTTCTCTATTATTGAACAAGCAAATAGGGTTTTTATTTTATGTTGTAGACAAGTTGCACAATAAAATAAGCCTAATCTTTCTATTTTAGACTTGCATGGCTTGTAACTTAACCGAAGTATCTTTTTAATAATCCTTCAAATGCTTTACCATGTCTTGCTTCATCTCTTGCCATCTCATGTACTGTATCATGAATTGCATCTAGGTTAGCTGCCTTTGCTCTTTTTGCTAAGTCTGTCTTACCATTTGTCGCACCATTTTCTGCATCTACTCTTAATTCAAGATTCTTCTTAGTGCTATCTGTTATCACTTCTCCTAATAACTCTGCAAACTTAGCTGCATGCTCTGCTTCTTCCCAAGCTGCTTTTTCATAATACATACCGATTTCAGGATAGCCTTCTCTATGTGCTACTCTTGCCATTGCAAGATACATACCAACTTCTGTACATTCACCAGTGAAATTATCTCTTAAATCATTGATAATATCCTCACTTACTCCTTGTGCTACACCTACAACATGTTCTGATTCCCAAACTTTATCTTCTGATTGTGCAGTAAATTTCTCTGCAGGTGCTTTACAGATTGGACATTGCTCTGGTGCACTATCTCCTTCGTGAACATAACCACATACTTGACATACATATTTCATAATATATTCTCCTTCCGATTTACACTTTTAATATTAGTATTAATTACTATTATCATTTTATCATTTATTTCCTTTTTGTCAATACCTTTATTAAATTTTATTTTATATTAGAAAAGGACATGGTTTACTAATCATATATAGATTAATAAACTATGCCCTAACATCTCTATTCTTTTAATATTTCTACTGTTTCACAAAGGTGCATTCCATTAGAACCCTTAAGTAACACTACATCTTCTGGTTGCATAAGAGCCATTAAATACATAGCTATTTCCTCGTTATCTGTAAAGCTACATGTTCTTATATTCGAGTTAGCATTATCTACCCCTTGTTTAATATTCATAGATAACTCCCCTATAACTATTAACTCGTCTATATTTTTATCACTAATATATGTTCCTATATCATAATGATACTTGGGTGAATCTTCACCTAACTCTAACATATCCGCTAACACAAGATACCTTTTTCCTGTAACATTCATATCACACAATACATCAATACTTGCTTTTACCGAAGTTGGACTAGCATTATAAGTATCATCAATAATTGTATATTTATTTTCTAATTCTATTATTTGTAATCTCTGTCCTTCGAATTCTACAAAAGCTTTTCTTGCAGTTTCTAAAGGAATTCCCTGTATATCAGCTATTGCCATAGCAGATACACAATTAGCTACATTATGTTTTCCCAATGCATTTAGTTCTACAGATATTCTATCTTCTCCATGAACAAATATGAAATAACTCTTACCATTTTCATATGATATATTCATTGCACGGTAATCACACCATTCTTCACATCCATAAAAATAAGTTGTACATGGCATCTTACCTCTCATCTGGGCAAGCATCTTATCATCACCATTAAGTAATAATATTCCACCTTCAGCCATTCCTTCTATTATAGATAGTTTCTCTGTTCTAATATTTTCTTGACTACCTAAATATTCTACATGAGCTAATCCTATAGTCGTTACAACACTTATAGTAGGTTTAATCATATTAGATAATTTAACTATTTGACCTTGTTCACTCATTCCAAGTTCAAGTACAGCTATTTCATATTCATCAGTCATTCTAGATAATGTTATAGGTACACCTATTTGACTATTAAAATTTCCTTCTGTATGAAATGTTTTATATCCTGTTTTAAGAGCTGCTGATATCATCTCTCTTGTTGTAGTCTTACCTACACTTCCTGTAACTCCAACAACAGGAATATTATGTCTATTTCTTATATATATTCCTATTTGTTGTAATGCTTCTATTGTATCCTTTACTAAAATCACAGGCTTATCTGTCTCTACTCCAATATCCTCTTTAGAAGTTAAAGTTGCCGCACCTATATCTAAAGCTGATTTTATAAACCTATGGGCATCTACATTAGCCCCTATTATAGGAACAAATAAATCTCCCTCTTTAATCTCTCTTGAATTAATGCAAACATCATATAACTCTATATTAGAATCTCCTGATAAAAGAATACCATTTGTAGCCTCTATTATATTTTTAATTGTAATATTTTCCATAATTTTCTCTCCTTGATAAGCTAATAAAATTATTGCTTAATCACCTCAAACCACAATCCTCGTCAATCGATAATCATTGGGATAATACCATATCCACCAAACATTCATAGTATAGTATACCACATCTTTTTCAATAGTCCAACTTTAGACAAAATCTTAAGAAATGTAACTTTTTTTAGCTATCTTTATTTATGTTATCCCAAAATCCACTAATATCATTACCAATGCTTCTATTATTAGTTATTTTATAGTCATCCCATTCCATTGGAAATAATGACACATATTGTTTTGTTAAAAATCTTTCATCAAGTAAAACTATTACTCCTTTATCATCAGTTGTTCTAATAACTCTTCCTGCTGCCTGAAGCACTTTATTCATTCCAGGATATAGATATGCATACTCATATCCTGTATTTTCTCGCTCATTAAAATAATTTACTAATATCTCTCTTTCATTGCATACCATCGGCAAACCAGTTCCTACAACTATTGCTCCTATTAGTTTTTCATTAGTTAAATCTATTCCTTCTGAGAATATACCTCCCATAATGCAAAATGCGGTTATATTATCATATTCATAAAATGAATTTAGGAAACCTTCTCTACTGATTTCATTCATATATTGATCCTGTTTTATAAGCATTACATCATCATCAAGTCCATGAGCAATAGCAATTTCATATATATCATTAAGCATTTTATATGAAGGAAAAAACACCATATAATTTCCTTTCCTAGCTTTAACAACTGCTTCTACGTATGAATACATTTTCTCATATTCTTCTAGACCTCTTCTTGTATACTTACTACTAACATCCCTTGCAGTAAGTATAGCTCTGTTAGTTTTATCAAATGGTGATGGTATATATATTGCATAATCCTCTTCATTATTGCTTAACAATTCTTTGTAATATTTAATTGGCAACAATGTTGCAGAGAAAAATATTGTAGCGATTCCTTTATTAATACATGTTGTAAGGTTATTTGCAGGATGCACACAATACAATTTAATCATAAATGAATTACTGCTTTTATTTTCTGTATATATAACGTAACTATCATCACATCTATCATAAATATTATAGAAGTTATTAAGTTGAAAATAGAAATCAACTACCTCTTCTCGTTCAGAAATATTTTTATAATCTTCTAAAAATATTTCAAATTCACTTAACACATTGAGCAAGTGCAAATAGAAACCGCCTATATTATCTATTTCGGAATAATTATCACATTCTTTTTTTAATTCTAATAAATCCTTATTACACTTTTCTAATTTGCCTGCCAATCTATTATTATATTTACTCACAATTTTCTTTATTTTAAGAAAATCTTCTTTGTATAATTCCGCGCTATACATACTACTTGCTCTCTCAACTAGATTATGAGCCTCATCTACAAGAAATATATATTTTCCATTTACTCCTTCAGCAAAGTATCTTTTAAAATATACTCTTGGATCAAATACATAATTATAGTCACAGATTATACCATCCACCCATAAGCTTACATCCAAGCTCATTTCAAAAGGGCATACCTGATGTTTCTGGGCATACTCTATTATAACCTCTCTAGTTATTGAATCCTCATGTGTTACTATATCAAATACTGCATCATTTACTCTATCATAATGTCCTAATGCATAAGGACATGCATCCGGATTACAATCCATCTCATCACACATACATATTTTTTCTTTTGCAGTTATAACAATACTTTTGAAATGCAAACCCTTTTCTCTTAAATAATCAAAACCATCCACCGCTACAGTTCGTGTAATTGTCTTTGCTGTTAAATAAAATATTTTTTCTCCATAACCTTCACCTAACGCTTTAACCGCTGGGAATATAGATGCCATAGTTTTTCCTATTCCTGTTGGCGCTTGTACAAACAGATTATGTTGTCTACTTATAGCAGCATAGGTTGATACAACCATATCTCTTTGCCCTTCTCTATACGGATAAGGGAATTCCATTCCTTTAGTAGATTCTCTAACTTGTAATTTATTATTGTAATCATATCTAACCCATACTAAATATTTATCTACTATATCATTAAACCATTTTTCTAGATAATAATATTCAAACTCTTCCTTAAATCGCTTTATTTCTTCTGTTTCTAGATTAGCATATGTCATCTGAACATATATATTTTCCAGATTATTTTCTCTAGCATATATATATGCATAACACATAGCTTGAGCCTTATGTATAAATATAGCCTCTTCCATTAAAGCTACATTTTTATACATACCCTTTATCTCATCTATAATTGTATCTTCTCCATCAGTAATTATTCCGTCAGCTCTACCATCTATGGTTAATATAAAATCATCAGCCTCAATATCTATTTTTAAAGAAACCTCACTACGATAATTAGAGCCCATTCTTTTCTGGATCTTACGGTGAAGTTTACTACCTGCACTCATTGCATCCTTAAAAGAACCGGCTCCTGTTCTATTATCTATATCTCCTGATACTAATATAAACTCT
>JAVBSN010000110.1:0-22504 GCA_031547045.1 Lachnospiraceae bacterium | reverse complement strand
TGGTGATGAATAGGTGCCATCTTAAATACTCTTTTTCCTGTCTTCTTAAAATAAGTAACCTGTATAATTACTGATAATACTTCTGCTAAATATATAAATTCTACAATTCCAATAAATATAGGCATTTTAAGCATATATGCTGTAGATGCTACAAATCCACCTAAAGCAAGGGAACCTGTATCACCCATAAATACTCTTGCTGGATATACATTAAACACCAAAAATCCTAATAAACTTCCTACTGCTGCACATGTAATTGGTTCCACACCTGAAGCAGTTCCTACTGCTACTACTGTAAAAAAAGTTGCAATAAGTACTGTAACTGAAGATGCTAAGCCATCTAATCCGTCTGTAAAATTGGCACCATTAACTGTACCTAATACTATAATGAATAATACAGGAATAAAAAATATTCCTAAATCAATTTCTTTACCTAAAAACGGAATAATAACACTTGTTCCTAAATCAGTATAGTTTACTATATAATATGCAAAAATTCCTGTTATAACTACTTGACCTAACATTTTTTGCCATGCTTTTAGTCCCATAGATCTTTTCATAACTACTTTTATATAATCATCTAAAAATCCTACTAATCCAAAACCTAATGTAACAACTAAAATAGGTAGTATTTTAGGAGACGTTTTTATATAACACAAAGAGGTAATCACGAAACTGCATAATATAATTAATCCTCCCATTGTTGGTGTTCCAGATTTCTTAAGATGTGATTCTGGTCCATCATCTCTTACAAACTGTCCAAACTTTAGTTTTTTAAGAAATGGTATAATAATAGGACTTAATATAACACTTATTAAAAAGGATATTAACACTGGCAACAATATTTTATAATCAAAATTCATAATACACCTCTTACTCTCATAGTACTTTAATCACATAATTATAATTCTTTTTTATATATTTATCAAGTTTTACTCCTCAACATCTTCCACTATATTCTTATTTACACCTATATATGGTAGTATGTTCTCATATATTTCTTTTACCACTGGAGCTGCAATTGTTCCTCCATAATATATTCCTTGTGGTTCATCTATTAGTATTAGAGTTATAACTTGAGGGTTATCTGCTGGAACAAATCCTATAAATGACGATATATATTTTGCATTTCCACGAGGTAGTTTTTCACTAGTTGCTGTCTTGCCACCTATTCTATATCCTTCAATATAAGCTCTATTTCCTGTTCCTTCTGAAATTACTGACTCCAAAAAATCTCTCATCTGGGATGATGTTTCTTCTGAAATTACTGATTCACCTTTTCCATATTCATATTCTTTAACTAAGTTTCCATCTCCATCAACTTCTTTAATAGCAAAATGAGGAGTTATTTTATATCCACCATTTACAACCTCACTTGCTGCAGTTATTAGTTGTAACGGAGTTATTTGAAATGATTGACCAAATGACATTGTTGCTAGTTCAACTGGTCCGATATTATCTAATTTATGCATTATTGAGTTAGCTTCTCCTGGAACGTCAACTCCTGTTGTTTCAAACAATCCTAGTTGCCTATAATACTTATACATATTTTCAGCGCCAACTCTTGCTCCAATATCCATAAATACAGGATTGCAAGAATTCATAATACCTTCTCTAAAGGTTTCCACTCCATGTCCTGTTGTTTTATGGCACTTTATTCTTCTGTCATCTACAATTCTAAATCCTGGACAAGAAAACGTATCTGATTCCCTTACTACACCTTCTTCTAGAGCCGCTGTAGCAGTAACTATTTTAAATGTAGAACCCGGCTCATAAGTATCATTTATACAAAAATTTCTCCACATCTCATTTAATAAATCTTGCTTTTCATCACTTGATAATGTAGAGGTATCTATATCATAATTCAAGGTATATGGCTCATTCAAATTATATTCAGGTACATTAACCATAGCATATATTTCACCATTTTGAGGATTCATAATTATTACTGAAACTCTATTTGCACCTTTACTTATCATAACTTTTTCGGCTGCTTGCTGTGCATATTTTTGTATATTCACATCAATTGATGTATATATATTATGCCCTGCAATGGGTTCAACTCTATTTTCTGCAACATTTTCAATCTCTATACCTGTTGCATCAGTTAATGTATTTATACTTCCTGGTGTTCCAGATAATACACTATCATATTTAACTTCTAAACCGACTATTCCTTGATTATCACCACCTGTAAAACCAATTACTTTTGAGGCTAATTCATTATAAGGATAACATCTCTTATAATCCTCATCTATCATAACTCCATCTAAATTAAAACTTCTAATTTGATCAGCTATTTCTTTATCAACATTACTTTTTATTTTCTCTCTAACTGAAACTTTATCTACCTTTTGCCTAATACTATCTTCATCTATTTCAAGATACCCTGACAAAATTTTTATAACTTCCTCACTATCAGTTACTTGGCTATGAATTACTGAAATTGTACATACTGCCTTATTTCCTGCAATTAATACTCCATTTCTATCATATATTAATCCTCTTGGTGCTTTTATAGATCTTTCTCTTTCATGAAGTGCTTGTGCTTTATTTAAATAATATTCTGATTTCCATATCATAATATACGCAAGTCTACCTGACAAAGTAATTGCAACCAAAATTATAGCGCAAATTACAATTAAAATTTTTCTTCTATTATATGTCTTTGTTGTATACATAACTAATCCTCATAGTCGTATTAATAAATCATATTATGAGAATGGAAAAATATTCCCACAAATCCTATTTGGAGTATAAATTATTATACAATCTATGAGGTTATATTATTTTTATTAATTACTGACCAGTATTATCTTGGATTGTAGCACCTTCTTCAGTTGTACCACCCTCTTCGGTAGTACCACCTTCCTCAGTTGCACCACCCTCTTCGGTAACACCACCTTCGTCTGTATCTGATCCTTCTTCAAATATTGGTGTAGCAACTTCTTGTAAGTTTGGATCTGCTTCTCCAACTTCTTCTCCATTGCTTTGGAAAATATTCATATAAGGAAATAATTTTTCCATTATATCATGGCATATTATAGTCGCCTTACCACTAACTTGTTCTTTTGGAACATGTGGCTCATCAACAATAACATATACTAATACTTGTGGTTTTTCTACTGGTGCAAATCCAATAAATGAAACAATGTATTTTCCATTTCCACGAGGTAGTTTTTCTGCTGTACCTGTTTTTCCACCAATAGTATATCCTTCTATTCTACAAGCTTGAGCTGTACCCGTCTCAACAACTTGGAATAAGGCTTCTCTCATAAAATCTGATGTTTCTTGAGAAATAGTTTTTCTTAATATGGTTCCATCATAATTAGTTATAACTGCTCCATTTTCATCTAACACCTGCTTTACTACATGGGGTTGGTAATAATCCCCACCATTAATTAATGAAGAAAAAGCTGTAGCTAATTGAACCATTGTTACACTTACACCTTGTCCAAAAGATGATGTAGCTAATTCTACTGTATTAAGTGTATCTTCATAATATATTAAATTAGTTGTATTAGCTTCACCTGGCAAGTCTACATTTGTCTTTAAACCAAATCCAAATACAGTTTGATATTTTGCAAATATTTCCGGACCTTCCATAGCTCCTATTTGCATAAGAGAATCATTACATGATTGTTTTAAGGAACCTGTAACATCTAATTCTCCATGTCCTGTTTTCTTATGACACTTTATTTTTACAGTTGGTGTTAGTTGTTGAAAACCATCACACCAAAATGTTGAATTCTTATCAATTATATTTTCTTCCAATGCTCCACTTATAGTAAAAGGTTTAAATGTTGACCCTGGCTCAAAAGCATCACTTATACAGAAGTTTCTCCAAACCTTATTAAGTGCATTTATCTTATCTTCATCTGATAATCCTTCAATAATTGCATTTACTTGATCTTCTCCAATAACATCTCCATTTTCATTTAGTGAGAATTGATATTTAATAGACTCTGTATCATATGCATTATTTGGATCAAATCCATGTGTATTGTACATTGCAAGAATTTCACCGTTATTTGGGTTCATAACTATTACAGATACATTTTCAGCACCTGGCTCTGTTTCAAATTTCTTAGCCTCTTCTTCTACAATTCTTTGAACATTAATATCTATAGTTGATACAATATTATTACCATTAATAGGTGATTTAACCGTTCTTTCCATACTAAGATCTTCATTTAAATAACCATATTCCCTACCATTAGTTCCATTTAGATCACTATTATAATAACTTTCAATACCACCTTGTCCTACATTTCCACTTGCAGTAAATCCTAAAGCATGACAAGCAAGTGTACCATTTGGATATGATCTCTTATATTCTTCTTCAAACCAAACGCCTTTTACTTTTTTACCTTCTTTAGTAGTTAAAAATTGATTAAAGTTTTTAATTTCATCATAACTTAATTTTTTTAATACTACCTTATATAATGATTTATCATCTTGTAGATATTCATTTATCTGTTCTGTTGTAACATCAAAATATTCTGTAAGTGCCTTTACTGTAACTTTCTGTATATCTTCATCTGCTGAAATATTTTTAGGTTCAATAATAAGATTGTATACCTTTTCACTAGTAGCTAACTGTGTGCCATTACAATCTAATATATCTCCTCTTCTATAAGGAATCACCAAACTATCATACTTTTGTTGAGATAATACCTTTTTCTCATATTTTGCACCGTTAGTTTTATTAATATAATATATTCTACCCATAAGTCCAATAAAACATAGCATAAGTATTAAAAATACCCATGCTAGTTTAATCTTCATTCTGTTCAGAAATATTTTTTTCTTTGGTTGTTTTTCTTGATTATTATTTCTAACTGCCACTTTTTCGCCCTCTTAGTTATCTCATCTCTGGTACATCCTTGTATTGTCTTACATAATCAGGATTTGATTCTTCATATAATAAGATTTGTCCCTTTACAGCATATACCATTCCTAGTTCTTCTGTAGCTATTCTATATATTTCACTTAAGTTAACTTGTCCATCTAATCTTGAAGCAGTTGCTTCGTTATTGTCAACAATAAGATTTAACTTCTCTTCTAAAGCAGTTATATTTTTATTTTGTGAAGTTATTGTTGCTTGTAAGTTAAGCATATATACACATGCTGCTAATGTTAATGCAGTTGCTATTCCTAAAAATAATGCTTGTCCTTTTTGTATAGATAATGCTCTCGATTGATTTCTTCTAGTTCTAGTAGAAACTTTCTTCTGTGGTTGAGCACTAGGTACTCTCTGTGGTACTTGCTTAGGTGCTGTATTTAATTTTCTAACTGTATTTCCATCTACATAATATTGTTCTCTCATCCTTGATTCTCCCCATTTCTAAATTATTTTCTTCTCAAACACCCTAAGCTTTGCGCTTTTTGACCTTCTGTTTACTTCCAATTCTTCCTCACTAGGTAATATTGGTTTCCTAGTTATTACTTTTCCTTTTGATTTCATACCACAGGTACATATAGGAAAGTTCGGAGGACATGTACAAGGATTTTCATTCTTTCTAAAAATTGTTTTAACAATTCTATCTTCTAGAGAATGAAATGTAATTATGCAGATTCTCCCGTCATCATTAAGAAGTTCTATCATATCATCAAGAGTATTTTTGAGAACGGCTAATTCTCTATTTACCTCTATCCTTATAGCTTGATATGTCTTCTTGGATGGATGTCCTCCTACCAACCTAACCTTAATTGGTATAGCAGCCTTAATTATATTATTCAAATCTTCCGTATTGTCTATAATGTGTTCTTGTCTTGCCGCAACAATATGTTTGGCAATATTCTTAGCAAATTTATCTTCACCATAGTCTCTAATTATTCTGTAAAGATCTGCTTCGCTATATGTATTAACAACATCTTTTGCTGTTAATTCTTGTCTGTCATCCATTCTCATATCCAATGGAGCATTCTCTCTGTAAGTAAAACCTCTATCTACAGCATCTAATTGATAAGACGACACCCCTAAGTCGAGTACTATTCCGTCGACACCGCCTACTTGAAGTTCCTTGATAACTTCAGGCATCGCCTCATAATTATTTCTTACTATTGTTGTTCTATCTATATAAGCGGATAGACGCGCAGATGCTGCTTTTATAGCATCTGCATCTTGGTCTATTCCTATGAACCTACCTTTAGGTGATAATCTTTTGCATACTTCATATGCATGACCGCCACCGCCTAATGTTCCATCCACATATATTCCATCAGCTTTAATATTAAGATTTTCAATTGTTTCTTCTAATAAAACTGATTTATGTGAAAATTCCATCTACACTCTCCTTAAAAACTTATACCTAATTTTTCAAAATCTTCTTCTAAACTTTCAAAATCTAATGCATCAACATTGCTAGATGCTTCCCACTTATCTTTGCTCCATATTTCTGCTTTAATACCATTACCTACTATTACAACTTCTTTATCTAATCCTGCAAACTCACGTAGTGTTTGTGGAATAAGTATTCTTCCTTGATTGTCAATTTCACAATCTGTAGCTCCTGATCTAAAGAAACGTTGAATATCTCTTACACCCTTTTTCATACTTGGAAGAGAATTAAGTTTTTCTTCAAACAAATCCCATTCATCATTTGGATATGCATCTAAGCAGCCATCTTGACCACGAGTAATAACAAAGGTAATACCAAGCTGTTCTCTTAACTTAGCTGGAACGATTAATCTTCCCTTTGCATCAATCGAATGATTAAATTGTCCTTTCAATCCCTTTGACATATTCTTCTCTTTCTACCACTAGGTCTTAAAATCTACCACTTTCCACCACCAAATACCACTTAGCCACCACTTATAACCACTATTATATATACTTTCACCACTAATTGCAAGTAGTAACTTACGCTTTGTTCGGTGCATTTTTGACAACTTTTACGTACATTTCATGTGCAAAATGCACAAAAAAAGAACCGTATTTCTACGATTCTTTTTCAAAAACGACTTATTTTTACATCATATAGTTTTATTTTTATTAACTACCACAAGATATAGTATTTTGTAATATTTCCACTCTTTCTCTCGAATATATGCTACTTTTATAGAAATAGTGGCGGTAAGTGGTGGAGGCAATTCCCCACTTTCACTTATTTATTATTATGCCTCTTTCGCATCAGTATCTTTTTTCAATTTAAACCTATACCACACAAGAATTACTGCTGACACTATTACACATAGGGCTGCTACTATTTGAGATGCTTTTATATTTGTTCCTGATATCATTAATGAATCTGTACGAATTCCTTCTATCCATACTCTTCCTAATCCATATCCCCACAAATATAATAATGATAGTTCCCCTTCAAACTTTTTATTTCTCCTATATAAGAATATGATTAATAGTAAAATTATATTCCATACTGATTCATATAAAAATGTTGGATGAACTTGTATCCATTCTACTCCACTTACAACTTTCACATTATCTATCATTTTTTCTGTTATAGTGCCACTATTTACTAAATAAGATAGTGTACCACTAGAACTATAATATCCAACAGGTATTCTCATTGCAAATAAGGATTCTGTATACTCACCAAACACTTCTCTATTAAAGAAATTACCCCATCTTCCTAATATTTGTCCAATAAGAAGACCCATTATACATGTATCTGCTATCTGAAATGTGTTCAACTTTCGTTTCTTTGCAAATACAAGTACAACTATAACTCCTGCAATTACTCCTCCATATATAGCTAATCCACCACTTCGTATATTTATAATACCTTTAACTGTATCCCAAAATCCTTGACCTTTTTTAAAGAACGTATCAAGACTAAGTAATACATAATATAATCTAGATCCAATTATTGTAGGGATTACCATCCACAAGAATAAATCAAGATAAGTTTCTTGATCTTGATTAGTTCTCTTTGCTTCTTGTTTAATAACAAAATAAGCTAGTAGAAATCCTAACGCAATAATAACTCCATAAAGTTTTATTTCAAATCCAAAAATTGAAAATCCATCAATAACATTTTTTAGTGTGATTCCTAAATTAGGAAACTGAATATCATACATATACATACTCCTTATCTACGAAGAAATTATACATTAAACTTAAATAGTATAACGTCTCCATCTTGTACAACATATTCTTTACCTTCTGAACGCACAAGTCCTTTTTCCTTAGCAGCTAACATACTTCCATTATCAACCAAATCCTTATAATTAACAATTTCCGCACGTATAAATCCTCTTTCAAAATCTGAATGAATCTTACCTGCTGCACCTGGAGCTTTTGTTCCCTTTGTTATTGTCCATGCTCTAGTCTCATCTTCACCTGATGTTAAATAACTTATAAGACCTAATAATGTATAACTTGCTCTAATTAACTTATCTAATCCTGATTCATTTAAACCAAGATCTTCTAAGAACATCTTTCTCTCATCATCATCAAGTTCTGATATTTCTTGTTCTATCTGAGCACATACAACAAATACTTCACATCCAAACTCCGCTGCATATTCTTTTACTTTTCCTACATATTCATTACTATTTCCATCGTCAGCCAAATCATCTTCTGAAACATTAGCTGCAAATATAACTGGTTTATATGTTAATAAGTTATATTCTTTTAGCCATGCTAATTCCTCTTCGTCATCTGTTTCAAAAACTTTAGCAAGTTTTCCATCTTCTAAATGTGCTTTTATTCTCTTTAATAAATCAAATTCCTTAGCAAGAGTTTTATCATTATTTGCTGCTCTCTGAACCTTAGCTATTCTTCTATCAAGTATTTCCACATCTGAAAATATTAATTCAAAGTTAATTGTTTCAATATCCCTTAATGGTTCTACACTTCCATCAACATGTATAACATTAGTATCTTCAAAGCAACGAACTACATGGACCACTGCATCTACTTCACGAATATTAGATAAAAATTGATTTCCTAAACCTTCACCTTTTGATGCACCTTTAACCAATCCTGCTATATCAACAAATTCAATAACTGCAGGTACTGTTTTCTTAGAATTATACATCTTTGTTAAAACATCTATTCTCTCATCTGGTACTGTAACAATTCCTACATTAGGATCTATTGTACAAAATGGATAATTTGCTGATTCTGCTCCTGCCTTTGTTAATGAATTAAATAATGTACTTTTACCAACGTTTGGCAATCCAACTATTCCAAGTTTCATGTGTTTCTCCTTCTATTCATCCCAATTATGATATACATTTTGCACATCATCATCTTCGTCTAATAAATCAAGAATTTTATTCATCTTCTTAATATCTTCTTCTGAAGTTAATTCTACCCATGTTTGAGGAATCATAGTTACTTCCGCATTTACCATAGGAATCTTACCTTCTTCTAAGGCTTCTCTTACTGCTGAGAAATCTTCTGGTGTTGTTATTACTTCATAGCTATCTTCTTCCTCAGAAAAATCTTCTGCTCCTGCATCTAAAGCTATCATCATAATATCGTCAGCTTCCATATCACATTCTTCTTTATCAATAATTATTTGACCTTTTTTATCAAACATAAATGATACACAACCTGGTGTTCCTACATTTCCACCACCCTTTGTAAATGCATTACGAACGTTTGAAGCTGTTCTATTCTTATTATCTGTTAAAGCATCTACAATAATGGCTGTACCATTTGGTCCGTATCCTTCATATGTAATTGTTACATAATTAACTGCCGCTGCATCACCAGCAGCCTTTTTAATACCTCTATCAATAGTATCATTAGGCATATTATTTGCTTTTGCTTTTGCAATAACATCACGTAGTTTAGAATTATTATCTGGATCTGCTCCACCTTCTTTAACCGCTACTGCTATTTCTCTTCCGATTATAGTAAAGATTTTTCCTTTTGCTGCATCATTTTTTTCTTTCTTATGTTTAATGTTGGCAAACTTTGAATGTCCTGACATATAAATACTCTCCTTTGTTATGTTTTACACTGTTTTTCATTTTAACACGATATTTTTTAATTATCAACCTTACCCAAAAAGAAATCCCATTATAAGTGGTATGGTTATTATTGAACATATAGTTGATATTACTACTCCAATAGATGCAAGTTTTATATTACCCTTATATTGATTAGCTAACATTACACATAATGACGCAACAGGCATTGCCGCTGTACCCGTTGCAATACCTATTAACATTTGATTATCAAATATTTTACTCATAGCAAAATAAGTCAATAATGGTATCACTATAAGTCTAATTATTGTTATTGGATATATTTTATACTCACAAAATAGATCCTTTATAGGTACTTGTGCCAATGATATACCTAATACTATCATAGATAATGGTGTTGTTATATCACCAAACATACTACAGGTATCTATTATAACTGTTGGTAATTCAATATGACAAGTATATATTATAATTGCAAATATAGATGCTATAATACCTACATTTAGAAACTTCTTAAAGTGAAATTTGCTATTTTCCCCGCCACTACTTATCAAATATACTCCATAAGAAAAAGCAACAATGTTGAATGGTAGATTGAATATAGAAGATAAAAATATCGCTTCATCACCAAATGTTGCTTTAAGTACTGGATATCCCATAAAAGAGCAATTAGAAAATATAAGCATAAATTGATACACACCCATATTTTCTTTCTTTATTTTTAATATTTTACATATAACAAATGCCACTACAGGAACTACTGTATAAAATACAATACCTGCTAAAAAATAATCCATAACATCTAGTATACTACCTTTTTTCCCATATACAGACGCTATAATAACCATGGGTAACGATACATTTACCACCAACCATGATATTTTACTTGAGACTTCCTTGTCTAATATTCTCTTCTTAGTAAATATATATCCTAATATCATTATTATAAATAATTCAATCATTACATTAATTACTGCTGTACTACCTTGAAATTCCATCTTCTGTACACTCTTTTCTATATGTGTATGTTCTATGCTGTCTCTTCTGTTATTTTAGATACTTTAACCTGAACTATCATCTTATCATGAATATCTATAGGTTTAAATGAGTACCCTTGATATGTTATATATATTTCTTCATTTTCAATAGGTAGTCTTCCTAATTGATATAATAAAAATCCATTAAGCGTATCTATATCTTCGTCTGGAAATTCTATATCTAATAACTCACCTACCTCATTTAATTTGGCCATTCCACGTATTAAGTAACTATCCAACTGACCTAGTTTAACAATGTCATGTTCTTCTTCATCATATTCATCAAAGATATTTCCTACTATAACTTCTAAAATATCCTCCATTGCAACTATTCCTTCTGTTTGTCCATATTCATCTACAACTATTGCCATATGTAATTTCTTTGATTGCATTTCTTTAAATAGTTTGCTTATGTTTTGAGTAGGATGAACATAAAAAGGCTCTGCTGATATTTCTTTAATATCAACTTCTCTATCTTTTATATAATAACGCATTGCATCCTTTAGATACAATATACCTACTATATTATCTAAATCATCTTCATACACTGGATATCTTGTAAAATTATTATCTAGCATGAAAATCATTGCTTCTTCTAAACTAACATTGACATCTATACCAACCACCCGTTGTCTATTTGTCATTACATCTTTTGTCTCTTTGTCGCCAAACTCAAAAATATTTGAGATCATTTCGGCTTCATCAGTTAGTATAGCTCCTTGCTCCTGGCCTTCTTCTACCATGGATAATATTTCTTCTTCTACTTTTTCTTCATCTATTTCTCGATTCTTCGTAAAAATATTGAAGATGCTACTGGGACCACTTTTGGCCATAATTATCATATCTCCTTTTTTAAATAAAAATTATCTGTATGTGAAAATATATCATTATTATAATAATTAGTCAAATTTCTATGTATCAAGATCAAGACTAATTAATAATGCTTTATTAACTTTAATTAATATATCATCATCCAAATGACATACCTTTTCTCTAAGTCTTTTCTTATCTATAGTTCTAACTTGTTCAAGCAATATAACTGAATCTTTCATTATGTCATAATAACCTGAATCAATTTCTACATGTGTTGGTAATTTTGCTTTATTCATCTTACTAGTAATAGCTGCGCAAATCACTGTAGAGCTATGCTTATTACCAGCTTCATTTTGTATAATAAGAACTGGTCTAACTCCTCCCTGCTCAGAACCAATAACAGGTCTTAGATCTGCATAATATATATCACCACGTCTAACAATCACTTTATTCACACTCCATTTTATTATATGTAACCGGTCTTATCATAAGTATTACCATATAAATTATAGAGTATACAATGAATACTTATCGACTGGCAGAGAACTTGGCGAGGTGTTTTCGAGCCTAGTCGTAGCCATATCTTGTAATTGACTGAGGTACTTACGAAGTCAATGAAAAGATTGTATTATCGAATTTAGTGTATGTGGTGTTACCCGCCTATATATAATTATACGTATCGCGCTATATCCACTACCTCTTCATTGCTTATATACACTCTAGGAACTCTCCTTGATACATTACAGACAAATTCATAATTAAAGCTAGCCGAAGGATCTGCTAACTCTTCAACTGTAATTATATTTTCTCCATCTCTTCCTACTAATGTCACATCATCATCTATATTTATATCTTTAATATGTGTTACATCCACCATGAATTGATCCATGCATACTCTTCCTATAATAGAAGCATATTCTCCATTAATTAATACTCTTCCTATGTTAGATAATGCTCTCGGATACCCATCTGCATATCCTACTGGAATTGTTGCAACAACTATATCTTCCTCTGCAATATATGTTCCTCCATATCCAACAGATGTTCCTTTACTAATAGTTTTTATATGTGATACATGGGTTTTTATAGACATTGCTGGATATAGTTTTACACTATTTTTTTCAACTTCTTCTGAAGGATATAATCCATACATTACTATACCTAAACGAACCATATCTGAAATATCATTTGGCATTTCCATAATACCTGCACTATTAGAAATGTGCTTAATTGGTATTGATATTTTTTGCTTTTCTAATCTTTCAATTACAGTATTAAATGTTTCTAATTGTAAAGATGCTGATGCTTTATCATATTCATCTGCTTTAGCATAATGGGTAAATATTCCTTCAACAAATAAATTAGGTAGTTTACATATAGTTTCTATATCATCCAAAGTAGTATCCATATTTTTTTCGTCACATTGAAAACCTATTCTACTCATTCCCGTATCTAGGGCTATATGAATCGTTGCCGTTTTATCCATATCTTTTGCTATTTGTGATAGCTTCATAGCATCATTAACATCAAATATAGTTAAAGAAACTCCATATTCTATGGACTCAACAAATTCTTGTAAAGGAGTTCTTCCCAATAATAACAATGGTTTAATAATTCCTTCTTTTCTAAGTTCTACAGCCTCTTCAATTGTCGCTAAACCATAATAGTCACTTACATCATCAATAAACTTAGCTATTGCTATAGCACCATGACCATATGCATTTGCTTTTATAACAGCTAACATTTTTGTATTATTATCCAATAAAGATTTCATTGTTATAATATTTTTTCTTATAGCATCCAAATCAATATTAGCCTTAACTCTATAATAATTATCCATTTTATCCTCCATGTATATTAGCAAAGAACAGCAGAAATACTGTCTATAATATCACTAGCTAATAGACCATATTCTCCCTTTTTTGTTTTTGCTATATCTCCAGCTAATCCATGTACATAAGCACCTAATCTAGTTGCTTCTTCTACTTCTAATCCACCAGCAATAAAGGCTGCTATAACACCTGTCAATACATCTCCAGAACCACCTGTTGACATACCGTTGTTTCCTGATATATTAATATATGCTTTACCATTAGTATCTGGAACAATACTTCTTGCATCTTTTAATATACAACTAACTTTATATTCTTCACACAATTTACTAGTTATCTCAAATCTATTATTAATAATTTCTTCAACATCTTTCTTAACTAACCTTGACATCTCTTTCATATGAGGTGTAAGTACAATTTCTGAATTAGATTCTTTAAGTATATCCATTTGTTCAGCCAATACATTTAATCCATCTGCATCAATAATTATTGGAACTTTAGAATCCATTAATAACTCATTTAACATTCTCTTTGATGTTGGATTTATTCCCATTCCTGGACCAATAACGATTACGTCTGCCCATTCTAATGCATTTTCAACACATTTAATTGCATTTGTATACTCATCATATGTATCAACTATTGCTTCTGGTAATATTGTTTGTATAACACTTCTATTAACCTCATGGGTATATACTTTTACAAGTCCAGCGCCTGATACATAAGCTGCCTTTGCTGCAAAGAATGCTGCTCCTGCTATATTTTTACTTCCTGCAACAACCGCAACATGGCCATAAGTCCCTTTATTAGAATTATGAAGTCTTCTAGGTAATTTAATTAAGTCTTCTTTTCCATAAGCATAATTTCTTGGAGACACTTCAGTAATTGCTTTTTCAGGAAATCCTATATCTGCAACTGTCACCTCTCCGCTATAATCAACACCATCTAATAATAAAAGTCCTAACTTCTTTAGCCCAAACGTAACTGTATAATCAGCTTTGAATGCACATCCTAATATTCTACCAGTAGTAGCATCTATTCCTGACGGCATATCTATTGCTACTCTAATAACTTCCATTGTATTTAAGTTATTAATAACCCTCTCATGTTCTCCACTTATGTTTTTAGATAATCCAACTCCAAATATTCCATCAACAACAATAGAATACTCTTTTCTTGGCATTTTATCATATACAGGTATCATTAATTTTTCAATTATACCTAATTGAATCTCAAATTGTGGACTAGCATTATGAACACTCTTTATATAAAAAATATCAACAAGATAACCCTTTTCATGTAGTATTCTAGCTACCGCCAGACCATCTCCTCCATTGTTACCACCTTCAACAACAACTAGTACTCTATCAATTTTTTTAATTAGTTGTTCTATCTTTTCCACTACAGCCAAAGAAGCTCTTTCCATCAATACAAGACTAGATATTCCAATTTCATCAATTGCATATCTATCTATATCCATCATTTCTTTACTAGATGCTATATACTCCATATTAATACCTCTTTTCTAAAGAATCCATTATACATAAGCCGATTATATTCCTTATATAAATATACGTCAACATTATCAACCAAGCTCTTCCCATTTTTCCATTAGTTCTTCTAATTCAGTATTTATCTTATCTCTATTCATGGATAATTCTACAAGTTTTCCCGAATCAGACATATATAACGGATTAGATAAGTCTTCATCTATTACTAGTAGTTTCTCTTCTAACTCTTCTATTCTATCCTCTATTTTCTTTATATCGTTTTGTCTTTTTCTTTCCTTTGCTTGCTCTTCCTTTGCCTTTTTCCAATCTATCTTATTATCACTTTCTGATTCTAAGGCAATATTCAAGTCATCTTCTATATCAACATTTCCTATTGACTCAACAATGTCCTTTTTCTCTAAATAGTAATCATAATTACCAACATATTCATTTAATTTGCCATTAACTAAATCTAAGATTCTGGTTGATACTTGATTAATAAAATATCTATCATGAGATACAAACAAGCAAGTTCCTGTATAGTTTCTCAATGCATTTTCTAATATTTCTTTTGAAGTAATGTCTAAATGGTTTGTAGGCTCATCTAGTATTAATAAATTAGCCGATGAAAGCATTAATTTAGCTAATGAAACCCTGCCTCTTTCACCACCACTTAAATCACCTATTCTTTTATATACATCATCACCAGCAAACAAAAATGCTGCTAATGTATTTCTAATCTTAGTGTTTGTAAGGGTTGGATATGTATCCCTTATTTCATCAAATATAGTTTTTTCAAGAGCTAGTACTTGATGCTCCTGATCATAATATCCAATTTTCACACGAGAACCTAATATGATTTTTCCCTCATCCTTAGATATATATTTATTTATAATTTTAAGAATAGTAGTTTTGCCTGTACCGTTATTTCCAATAAGAGCTACTTTTTCACCTCTTTTAATGTCCAATCCCAAATCTTCAAACAAGGTGTTATCACCAAAAGATTTTTTCAACCCTTCAACCAACAGTACATCTTCTCCTGTTTCCACTTCTGGTTCAAGTCTAAGTTTCATAGCATCCTTTACTTCAGTAGGTTTATCCAATACTTCTATTTTATCAAGCATTTTCTCTCTACTCTCAGCTCTTTTAATTGATTTTTCTCTATTAAAAGACTTAAGTTTTGCTATTACTTCTTCTTGATGTTTTATTTCTTTTTGTTGATTCATATATGCTTTCATCATATTAGCTCTTATTTTAGCTCGTTCAGATGCATAAAATGTATAATTGCCATTATAAGTTATTCCATTACTATTATCTATTTCTACTATCTTACTAACAATTCTATTCATAAAATATCTATCATGAGATACAATAATAACTGCTCCTTTATAAGACGACAAAAAGCCTTCTAACCATGATATAGAACTTACGTCTAAATGGTTAGTTGGCTCATCTAATAATATTAGATCTGGTCTTGTAAGCAATAATCGTCCTAGTGATACTCTAGTTTTTTGACCTCCCGAAAGAGTTTTAATATCTCTATTAAAATCTTCTTCATCAAATCCTAAACCTTTAAGAACTCCTATAATTTCACTTTTATATGAATATCCATCTTTTATTTCAAATTCATGGGTCAGCCTATTATAAGTATTAAGCATACTTTCTAATTCTTCACCCTCTAGATGTTTCATATCAGTTTCAGCATTACGAATGTCCTTTTCTAATTTAATAACATCCGCTTTGGCTAATAACATTTCATTATATATTGTATTATCAAAATACTGGTCTTGATGCTGAGATAAATAACCCATTGTCTTATCCTTAGATAAAATAACCTGTCCATTATCAGCAGACTCTTCACCCATAATAATCTTTAACAAAGTAGATTTACCTGCTCCATTAATACCTACTATTGCTAATTTTTCTTTATCTTCTATATGAAACGAAACATCCTTAAGCACTTGCTTAATACCATATGCTTTAGATATATTTTGACACGATAAAACCATTTTACTTCCTCTTTACTTGATTAAGCTTTCTACTGTTTCTTTTATGATACTTACTGCTTTATCACAATCTTCTTTTGTTAATATCAACGGCGGAACCATACGTATTATGTCATTGCTTACGGCTGTTATTAATAATTTTCTATCAATACAACCATGTTTAACATCATTTGCATTTACACTTCCATCAAACTCTATTCCTACAAGTAAACCTCTTCCACGAACCTCTTTTATACATGGTATACTTTCTAATTCTTTCATAAAGTATTTGCCCATTTTCTTTGCATTGCTTGACAAATCTTTATCTAAAATCTCTGATATTTGGGCATATGATGCTGCACAACATACTGGATTACCACCATAAGTAGTTCCATGTGCACCTGCCGAAAATGCTTTTGCTACCTCTTCACTTGCACATATAGCACCTATAGGCATTCCGCCACCCATAGCCTTTGCCATAGTTAAAATATCAGGTTTTACATCATATCCTATAAAGGCCATTATATCTCCAGTTCTGCCCCAACCAGTTTGAACTTCATCAAACAATAATAGCATATTCTTTTCATCACAAAATTCTCTTAGCCCTTTAATAAATTCTTCAGTTGCAGGGTATACTCCACCCTCACCTTGAACTGGCTCTATCATTATTGCTATTGTATCTTCAGTACAAGCATTTTTAAAGCTTTCTAAATCATTAAAATCTGCATATGTAAACCCTGGAAGTATTGGATTATAACCTTTTTGAATTGCATTATCTGGTTGTCCTGTTGCACTTAATGCACCATAAGTTCTTCCATGAAAACTATGCTTAGCAGTTACAATATGGTATCTATTAGGACCATAATTTTCGATTCCATATTTTCTAGCCATTTTTATCATTGCTTCATTTGCTTCTGTACCAGAGTTTTGGAAGAAAATCTTATCCATTCCTATTGTTTCACATATTAATTCTGCTAACTGAGCTTGAGGGATTGAATATGGATAATTACTTGTATGAATAATCTCTTTTGTTTGATTAATTATTGCTTCTATTACTTTTTCATTACCATTACCTGCACTATTAACTGCAATACCACCAAAGAAATCAAGATATTCATTACCTTCAGTATCATATATACTCATATCTTTTCCTGATTCAGTAATAAATTGATACCTTTCACTCATTCCTATCATATATTTATCAGTCTTATCCATTATCTGTTGATAAGTACATCCTGTATCTTTTAATTTCATAACATATACCACCTTTCCATATTAAATATTGAATATTTATTCATAATACTCTTATAAATATTGTATGTCAATGTTATTTTATGAATATTTATTCAATTTTCTTATATTTTATTCAATTTATGTGTATAATATGCATTTATTTGTTTTTAATATTTACATCTAAATGATTATATGGAATATCTATATTGTTTTTATTAAACTCTAACAAAATATTTTCTCTTAATTCCCATAATGTATTAAAATAATCACTGCTTAATGCCCAAACTCTTATTCCAATCTCAATTCCACTATCTTTAAATTCATTTATAAATATAGCCATTGGTTCTTCTTTTAAAACCTTATCATTACTATTTAGCATATTATTTATAACATCCTTAACCATTTCAATATCCGAATTATATGCAATTGTAATATTTATATCCACTCTCTTCTTATCTTCTACTGTTGTGTTTAATAAACTTGTATTAGATAATATTCCATTAGGTATTACTACAATTTTATTTTCAGGAGTCTTAAGTCTTGTATAAAATATATCTATAGATATTACTGTTCCTTCATTGCCCTTATTATCTTCCTTTATATAATCTCCTATTGTAAATGGTTTCAATATTAATATTAAAATACCACCAACAAGATTAGATAAACTTCCTTGTAATCCAAGTGATAATGCTACACCTGCTGTTCCTAATATAGTTACAAAAGAAGTTACTTCAAAACCTACTATAGTGGCTGTGGTAATAAAAACAAGACAACTAAGTGCTATTTTAATAAATGATAATAAAAATCCAGAAACACTTTCTTCCATATTTGCCTTAGCAAAAGAACGTTTAACTATTTTAACTATTAATCCAACTAACTTAAGTCCAATTACTAAAAATATTATAGCAAGTAGAACATATGCTGATTTAGTTATTAACCAATCCCAAAACTTATCTAAAGTTTCTTTTATTATACTAGCAGATTCTTTAATTTGATTTTCATCTATTTCACTTAAAATTATACTTTTCATAATTATTTCCTTCCTATAAAACAGAGATAGCAAAAGCTATCTCCATATAAATATTTCAGCAAATTATCTTACTACCCTTTATATTTGAATACACTTATAGACAATGGTGGTACCGTAATTGATATAGAATTATCTCTATCATCACATTCTTCCTTCTTAGATTGCTTAAGAGTTGTATTATTCATTCCATCTCCACCAAACCTAGTCTCGTCACTTGAGAATATTTCTTTATATTTTCCTCTTAGTGGTACTCCTATCTTATATTCTTCATGTACAATAGGTGTAAAATTACATACTATTACTAAAGTATCTTCTACCTTATCTGACTTTCTTACATATGTTACTATACTTTCATTAGCAGACATATTATTTATCCATTCAAATCCTTCTGGCTCATCATCTAAAGCATATAGTGCTGGCTCTTCTTTGTATAAATGATTAAGAGCTTTTACATAATCTTTAATTATTACATGTGCATCAAATTCAAATAGATTCCATTCTAATTCAGAGGACTCATTAAACTCTGTAAATTGAGCAAATTCTTGTCCCATAAATAAAAGTTTTTTACCAGGATGTGTCATCATATATCCATAAGCAACTCTTAAATTAGAAAACTTATCTTCATATCCACCTGGCATCTTAGATATCATCGATCCTTTTTCATGAACTACCTCATCATGTGATAATACTAATACATATTTTTCACTATAAGCATATACCATACTAAAAGTTAATTCATTATGATGATATTTTCTAAATAATGGATCTAATTTTATATAATCAAGGAAATCATTCATCCATCCCATATTCCATTTAAAATCAAATCCTAACCCACCATCTTCAATAGAATGAGTCATCATTGGCCAAGCTGTTGATTCTTCTGCAATCATCATACAACCTGGATGTCTATTTTTCATTAGCTCATTTATTTCTTTAATTAATTCTATAGCACCAAGATTCTCATTTCCACCATATATATTAGGAACCCATTGACCGTCATTTCTTCCATAATCAAGATACAACATTGACGCTACTGCATCCATTCTTATTCCATCTACATGATATTTATCTGCCCAATATAAGGCATTAGCTACTAAGAAATCTTTAACTTCATTTCTTGCATAATTAAATATATATGTTCCCCAATGAGGATGTTCTCCTAATCTAGAATCTCCATGCTCATATAACGGAGTACCATCAAATCGTCCTAATCCGCTTGCATCCTTCGGAAAATGTGCTGGAACCCAATCTATAATTACTCCTAATCCCTTACTATGCATATAGTCAACAAAATACATAAAATCTATTGGTTCACCATATCTTGATGTTGGTGCATAATATCCTGTTACTTGGTATCCCCAAGAAGGATCATATGGATGTTCCATAACAGGCATTAATTCAATATGAGTGTATCCCATATCAATCATATAATCGGCTAATTTTGTAGCTAATTCTCTATAATTATAAAATTCTCTTCCGTCCTCTGGCCTCTTCCATGAACCTAAATGAACTTCATATATTGACATTGGATTATTACTTAGATTACTAGTTTCTCTGTCTTTCATCCAAGTTTCATCTTTCCATTCATATGATAAATCAACAATCTTAGATGCATTTGCTGGTCTAAGCTCTGTAGCATTACCATATGGATCTGACTTCATAAATATTTCCCCTGATTTGGCTCTTAGTTCATATTTATATATCTCATCTACTTTAACACCTGGAACAAACAATTCAAATATACCTGAATATTCAAGCTTTCTCATCTGATGAATTCTTCCATCCCACTTATTAAAATTAGCCACAACAGAAACTCTATCTGCATTAGGTGCCCATACAGCAAACAATACTCCGCTTATTCCATCTACTACTATTGGATGTGCGCCTAATTTTTCATATATTTCATAATGAATTCCTTCATTAAATCTACTTATATCTATAGAGTCTATTACAGGCTCAAATATATATGGATCTACAAACTCTACATCGTATCCATTATCAAACATAACTTTTAAAGAATACATAAATTTCTTTTTATTTTTAATCTTTATTGAAAAGAAACCATCTATTCTATCACTTATTAAAGAATACTTTTTCTTAGTAGTTTTATCTATAGCTGTAACTAATCTTGCTCCAGGAATATATACATTAATATATACATCATCTATACACTCATGAATTCCTAATATATGATGGGGATTATCATGTTTTGCCTCTACTAAAGCTTGAGCTTCCATCCAATTTATTGCGAATACTTCTTTTCTTTTACTCATATTGTGCCCCTCCTGTTTGTTATAATTGATGAATAAATATACCGCTTCTTAACTTAGGTTCAAACCATGTAGATTTTGGTGGCATAAGAAGTCCAGCGTCAGAAACATCAAATAGTTCATTAATAGTTGTTGGATACATAGAAAATGCTAATTTCATATCACTGTTAGCACGTCTTTCTAATTCTTCAAGCCCTCTAATTCCACCAACAAAATCAATTCTAGTATCAACTCTAGGATCATCTATTCCTAAAATCGGTCTTAAAATTTCATTCTGTAGTACAGATACATCTAATCCATCTACAGGATGATTATTTATTATATCCTCATTAGGTTCTAATACATACCATGTATTATCAATATACATCCCTACATTACCCTTTTTATCAGGTTGGTACATATCATCAACTTTAGTTACACTATATTTCTTGCCAATCTCCTCTAATAATTCTGGAACAGTTAAACCATTTGTATCTCTTACAACTCTGTTATATGGCATAATCATAAGTTCTTCATCTGTGAATAATACAGATAAGAAATAATTATATTCTTCATTCCCTATATGATTAGGATTAGCTTGTCTTCTCTTAATACCCACCTTAACTGCTGATGCTGCTCTATGATGTCCGTCTGCAATATATATGCTATCAGTATCATTAAATCCATTGGCAATTGTTGCTATATCTTCATCATTATCTATTATCCATACATTGTGTGCAATTCCATCACTAGCAGTAAATGCATACACAGGAGTCTCCTTCTTAAGCCTATTAACTACCTGATTAATATCTGTTCTTGATCTATATGCCAAAAATATAGGCCCTGTCTGAGCATTACATACATCTACATGTGTTATTCTATCAATCTCTTTCTCAGCTCTAGTATTCTCATGCTTCTTGATTACATTG
>JAVBSN010000073.1:0-13816 GCA_031547045.1 Lachnospiraceae bacterium | reverse complement strand
TATTGCAAAGGGTGGCAAATGGAGACAAGAAAACAACTCACCATACTGGACTACTCCATACTTACCTATTGACCCTGAAGATGTTGGTCGTCAATACGATGCTGATGTTATTAGAATTAATAGCCAATCTGGTAAAGGTGGCATAGGATTTATATTAGAGCAAAATTATGGTTTTAACTTACCTGCTAAAATGAGGGAAGAAGTCGGTTATAAGGTTAAAGATGTATCAGATAGAAAACATAAGGAATTATCTCCTACTGATATACTTAATATATTCCAAAAGAGCTATGTTAATATATGTTGTCCAATTAAATTAGTTGAGTGTCATTTTTCACAAAAGAATGGTTTCTCTACTGAGTTATCAATATATAGAGATGGCGTAGAAAAGGTATACCACGGTCAAGGCAATGGCCGATTAGATGCAGTTGCACATGCCATTATGAGGCATTTCAATATTGATTTTTCATTAATATGCTACGAAGAGCATGCTTTACAAGTCGGTTCTAATTCACAAGCTTGTGCTTATGTGGGTATCGAAATGAACGACAAGAAAGTATTCTGGGGTGCTGGCATAGATGATGATATTATAAATGCTTCTGTAAAAGCATTATTATCAGCAGTAAATAGATCTCAATAATTATTGCATTAAATGAAACATCTCTGCATTAGATTTTATTCTCTAATGTAGAGATGTTCTTCTTTTCCTATTTTACAGGAACTTCTATTTCATTTCTTTGATAATCATATCTTACTGGAATTGAAATAGGTGATATACTTACATTAGTAACTGTAGCATTGCACCTCTCAAGTCTTGCATTAACACAATATGGCATCTCAATGTTATTATTTAATATTCTTTTTATTTCTCTATCTGAATAATTACTTTGCATATAATTTTGCCTCCTTAACCATTATTACTTACCCTTGAAATTCTCTTTACAAGCTTTTCCTATCTCTAACAAGACGTGTTTTACTGTATTTTCATTAATATCTGGAAATTCTTCTAATAAACACTGCCTTTTTAAGCTTCCATGTTTGCTTTATATATATTTGATAATTAACTCTAACAAAAATTTTCAAAATATATTTTTAGAATAGCATATTATTATATAATAAAAAAGCTAAGGGATAAATCACTCCTTAGCTTTTTCATTACAATCTATCATTACCTATGTCAGTCGGATTAATATTAAGGTATCGACATATTTCTAAAAATTCTCCTGCTGATAATTTTTCATTACTATTTCCATTAAGTTTAGAAATAGACACACCAACATCCTTTTCTATTCTATATAACGAAATATTATTATCAGCTATATATTTAATGATCTTAATAGTGACATCCATTAACAACCCCTCCGATAGCATTTCTTGTAAAAATAGATTTTGATTGACACATTTTCTATTATATTCTTGTTTTATCAGAATTTCAACAAATATATTCTTTCTTTTTCTACTATTCGTTGACATTCAATTTTTAGTAATATATGATTATTCGTGAGGTGATAAGGTGAAAAATAATAATATAGCTCGTGTACTTAAATACTATCGAAAACTTAATAATTATTCTGTTAAGGATGTATCTAAAATGTTAAATGATGTTAATCTTTCTTTTGCTGAGAAAACTATTTATGCTTGGGAGACTGGTCGTACCCAACCAGATGCAGACACTTTATTATATTTATGTAGGTTATATGATATTGATAATATTCTTGATACTTTTGGATATACAAATAATAATCCTTCTCATGTTATTGTTACTGAATTTGAGAAGAATCTAATCCTTTCATATAGAGAACATCCTGAATTTCATTCTGCAATTGATAAATTGTTAGATTTGTAAATTCTACAACTGCAAGTAAAGGGAGAATCTTTTGTTATACATTTACTGTATATCATAGATTCTCTCTTTTATTTATTTTCTTAAATATTTTCTCCAATACCCTCACTCTTCTTAAATCCCCAACATATTATAGTAGTACACACTTACAATCTATAAAATTTAAAGGAGTTACTATGTATAATTTTAATCCGTTTGAAGAAAGACCAATACCTTTAGATAAAACTTTTATGGATTGGAATACAATGTATCCAAGACCATATAACAAAGAAACTGTTAATCCATATACAAAATGCAGAATCGTTCTTATGAATGGTACTGAATTCGAGGCACAATGGTTTAGTCATAATTTTTCAAGACATTGCTGTGATAATGAATTAAGACAAGAGTTAGCAATGATTAGAAGAAGTGAACAAATGCAACAAAAGAGAATTAGCTGCCTAAAACCTAAGGATGAGTCCATTCTAGAGCATACAATCACTTATGAACAATTAGCTGTTGATTTAACTTCTGTATTAGCAAAACAAGAACCTAATTGTAATGTTAAAAATGCACTTAATTTTGCGTTACTTGAAGATTTTGATCATTTATATAGATATTCTAACTTACTTGATTTGGAATATAATCAATGCCCAGAAAAACTTGTTGGTGGCTATACAGAAATAATGCCTGCCCGTCCAACAATTTCAGAACATAGATATCCAAAGGATTCTATTTTTAATGATATAAATAAAAACGATGCTTTAATTACCAAGCTTAATGTAGGAATCATTACTGCTGCTGAACAGCAGACAATGAATTATTATATGAATGTTGCTCCTCTATATTGCAATTCTGATATAGGGCGTAAATTATATCAAGAAATTGGTTTAATTGAAGAGGAACATGTTAGTCAATACGAAAGTTTAATGAATACTAATTCTACATGGTTAGAGGATCTATTGCTTCATCAATATACAGAATGTTATTTGTATTATTCTTGCATGATGACAGAGTGCGATAAATATATTCGACGCATTTGGGAGGATTGTTTAATTCAAGAAATTTCTCATCTTCACAAGGCAAAAGATCTATTATTGAAATATGAAGGTAAGGATTGGCAGCAGGTTATTCCTTGTGGCAGTTTCCCTAATGTTCTTCAATTAGGTCCAAATATTGATTATGTAAGAAAGATTATTGAAACTACGGTAGGAAATACTCAGAAAAAGGAAGATGTTGTTCCTCTAGGAACATTACCAAATAATGATCCATTCTTTATGTATCAAAACTTCTTAAATGGTAATGTTGATACAGTTCCTAGTCATATAATTATCGATAAATATATTAACTGCAAGGGTAAGGATTATAGATATGAAATAGCACCAAATCCAATTGCTTCTCTCAGAAATCGTAGATTGGATAATACTTCTCTAGGTCGTATACCTTGTGAAACTCCTGATGAATATTCTGTATGTGGTACAACTAAAAACAAGTGTAGATGTAAAGAAAAAACTCCTGAAGGGCCTATTAGCTGGTAGTTTGCAATATAAAAAGGAGTGTCACAAATAACTAATTTATAAATTATATTATTTGTGATACTCCCTTAATTTAGTTTTAGAAAAATGTAGGTCTATCCCTATTGGGAATATAAGATTCTATTATCCCATCAATCTCTGATCTCGATGTAGCATCTCTACATTTAAACAGTAATTCTTCTTTTTGAGCTTCTGTAAGCTCTCTATCATGGTTAACTAATCCTTGTTCAAAGGCTGCTACAAGATTAAACTGAAAACTTTGTTGTCCACTATCCATCTTCATCTTCCTTTCTGTAAGTCTATTACAAGCGAATCTGAACTTATTTGCCCGCTGATTGCAACACAAATAAATATGAATTAGTATCTACTGTTTTTAGTCTTTTATACAAATTTAAAATTATTCTTCAATTTTTTCTTCATTTATAGCATTTATTGATAAAGCTAATTCTTCTAATTGTTTGTTATCAACAGTATTCGGCGCATCTGACATTAGACAAGAAGCGTCTTTTACCTTAGGGAATGCTATAACATCACGAATTGAATCTTCCTTTGCCATAAGCATTATTAAACGATCAAGTCCAAATGCAAGTCCAGCATGTGGTGGTACACCATATTTAAATGCATTTAATAAGAATCCAAATTGGTCATATGCATCTTCCATGCTAAACCCAAGTGCTGCAAACATTTTCTCTTGAATATCATTTTGATAAATACGAACACTACCACCACCTAATTCTGTACCATTAAGTACAATATCATAAGCTTTTGCACGAACTTTTCCTGGATCAGTATCTATATACTGTAAGTCTTCTTCCATTGGCATTGTAAATGGGTGATGCATTGCCTGGAATCTTTCTTGATCTTCATTCCACTCTAATAATGGGAATTCTGTAATCCAGGCAAATTTATATACTGACTTATCAAGCAATCCTAAATTATTTGCTATCTCTACTCTTAAAGCTCCAAGAACATCAAATACTACTTTATTTCTATCTGCTGCAAATAATAATAAGTCTCCAGCTTTACCTTCCATAGCCTCTACTAATGCTGCCATATCTTCATCATTCATAAATTTAGAAAATGACGATTTGTATGTTCCATCTTCATTAAGAGCAATATAAGCTAAGCCCTTAGCTCCATATGTTTTATCAAATTCAACTAAAGCATCTATTTTCTTACGTGGCATTGCACCTTGTCCATTAGCATTAATACCTCTAACACTACCACCATTTTCAATTGCACCTTTAAATACTACAAATTCACAATCCTTAACTACATCTGTTACATTTTTAAGTTCCATTCCAAAACGTAGGTCTGGCTTATCTGAACCAAATCTATCCATAGCCTCAGCATAAGTTATTCTTTGAATTGGAAGCTCTACATCAACACCTAACACTTCCTTAAACATCTTAGCAACTAATCTTTCATTAACATCTATTACATCATCAACGTCAACAAATGATAATTCCATATCGATTTGAGTAAACTCTGGTTGTCTATCTGCTCTTAAATCTTCATCTCTATAACATCTGGCAATCTGGAAGTATCTATCATAACCTGAACACATAAGTAATTGCTTAAATATCTGTGGTGATTGAGGCAATGCATAAAATTCACCTTGATGAACTCTACTTGGAACTAAATAATCTCTTGCACCTTCTGGTGTAGATTTAGTAAGTGTTGGCGTCTCAATCTCAATAAATCCTTCTTCAGCTAGAAATGCTCTTGTTAATGTAGCAACTCTACTTCTCATAATAAGATTTCTTTGAAGATCTGGTCTTCTTAAATCCAAATATCTATATTTTAATCTAAGGTCCTCTTTTGTTTTAGAATTCTCTTCAATTGGAAATGGAGGTGTATCGGCTTCTGAAAGTATTCTAATATCAGTCGCTATAATTTCTATATCTCCAGTAGCAAGATTTTCATTTACAGCACCAGCTCTTTTTGATACTTTACCTGTTATAGCTACAACAAATTCACTTCTTAGCTTCTCAGCCTTTCCAAAGTTCTCTGCCCCTACATTTGCCTCTTCAAAGATTACTTGAAGTAATCCACTTCTATCTCTTAAATCAACAAATATTATTCCACCTTTATTTCTACTTTTCTGAACCCATCCCATAACTGTAACTATTTCATCAACATTATTTACAGAAACCTCTGTACATCTATGAGTTCTCTTTAGTCCCTTCATTGACTCTGCCATATTTCTATATCTCCTTATCTATAAAAAATTCTTCAAACACTTCATAGCCTTCACTTATAAGTTGTTCTTTTTGGAATTTCTTGTTTTTCTTCATTATTGCTATATTCACTTGAGTTCCATTTAAACGTTCTACTTTTGCTTTTTCTAAAATTGCAATTAATTTATCATTAGGCATATTCTTTTCAATTAAATATGCTGTTTTCTTGTTAGCCATTGGTACTTTATAATCTCTTTCAAGAAGTAACATAACTATACGCTCAAATCCTATAGAGAATCCACATGCAGGTGTATTAGTACCAGTAAACTTACCAATCATCTCATCATAACGACCACCGCCACCTACTGATCCGCCAAACTCGTCCATTGATATTTCAAAAATAGGACCTGTATAATATGACATACCTCTAACTAGGGTTGGATCGAATTCTATCTTAAACTCTGCGGTCTTAGCAGCTTCAACACTTGATATAATTGTTTCCATATCTTCAGCAACACTTGGCTCTAAGAATCCTTCTAATGTATCCTTTAGATATTTAACACCTTCTATGCTATTTTCAACATTCTCAAATAATTCTAAGTATTTATCAACAGATTTCTCATTAAATCCTTCTTTAATAAGCTCTTCTCTAACTCCATCTAAACCAATCTTATCCATTTTATCTAATATAATAAATACTAGATCCCATGAACTTTCTTCAAAACCACTATATGCTGCCATAGCTTTAAGAATCTTTCTATCATTTATTCTTATAGTAAAATTCTTAAAATCAACCTTGCCAAGTAAAGTTGTTGTTGCAAGAATTAATTCTATCTCTGCAAGTATAGTTGGCTCACCTAATATATCTATATCGCATTGCATAAATTGACGATAACGACCTCTTTGTGGTCTATCTGCTCTCCATACATTTCCCATCTGTAATGCTTTAAATGGACTTGGTAAATCATTGCCATTATTTGAATAATATCTACATAGTGGAACTGTAAGGTCATATCTAAGACCCCCATCAACCAAATCTAACTCTGATTTTGCTTCATCAATCTTAAGCTTATCTCCACGTTTTAATATTTTAAATATAAGTTTCTCATTCTCTCCACCTTGTTTACTGCTTAGATTTTCAATATTCTCTACACAAGGTGTTTCAACTGAACTAAAACCAAATGTTTTATAAGTTTCCTTTATTAAACCTATAACATAATCTCTTATTTCCATTTCCTTTGGTAATATATCTTTCATACCAGTAACAGGCTTTTTCTTCATTGCCATTGTTGTTCCTCCTAAATTACAAATACTTCTCTTCTATTTCTTGCAACATAGTTTCTTGATGAATAACATTTTGAAATGCAAGAAATATTTTCATATCAAAGTGTTTAACTTCATCTATAATTAATTCTGTTGCTTGCTTAATATCAAATGCTTTTCTATATGGTCTATCAGATACAAGTGCAACAAACACATCGCATACTCTAAGTACTCTTGAACCTATAGATATATCATTCCCCATTAGGTTATCCGGATAACCTGAACCATCAAAATTTTCATGGTGATGTAGGATAAATTCACATACCCTATCAGAATAGCCTTGCTCTCTTGCAATCTCATATCCCATATTTGCATGCTTTCTAACATATCTCATCTCTTCTATTTCCATAGTGTTTTCATCACGACCATATATATATGGAGCTATTTTTATCTTACCTATATCATGGATAAGTGCTGCCATTTCTATATCATGGCATAATTCTCCATCTAGATTAAGTTCTCTAGCCAATTTTCCTGCTAAATTTGATACATATATTCCATGCTCTATACAATTTATAACATCTTCCGACAAATAATTATCTTCTGATAATAATTCTTCAATATCCATATGTACCTCTCCTATTTGCATGACATCCTTACTTCTTTTCTAGCTATCATTTCGTCTACACGTAAAATATAATCATCTACATTTTTTACGTTTTCAACTCTCTCAATTCTATTTTCTAAAGGATATACTAGTTTGGTAGATGCTCCTGCACCCATAGCTATAATATCCATTTTTTCTTCCATAATCAATATATTATATAAACATTCTTTTCCTTCTGTTGAATATCCTATGTTTTCAAGGTTACCTGGAATATTCTTTTGTCTGTATAAATAATAGGGATATAGTTCTAGTTTTCTTGCATAACTATCTACCAATTCAATCATTTCATTAGTGCTTCCCTTAATCATACTTCTATATTGTTCCATCTGTATATTAAGATTAGCTGCTCGTTTTATTGCTAATGAATGAACAGTTAAACTATCAGGTTTCATATCATATATCTTATCTAATGTATATGTTAATTCTCTGATTTCCTCATTAGGAAGCCCAATAATTATATCCATATTTATATTATCAAAGCCTAATGCTCTAGCTTCTTCATAAGCTCTTATTGTATCTTCAGTACTATGAGCACGGCCAATTAGTTTCAATGTATCATCATTCATAGTTTGGGGATTAATACTTATTCTATTAATATTATGTTTTCTAAGAACTTGCAATTTATTAACATCTATACTGTCAGGTCTTCCTGCTTCGACAGTAAATTCCCTCACATAAGATGTATCAAATACATCATATATATATGTAATAAGTTTATCCAACTCACTAGCTTCTAATGAACTTGGAGTTCCACCTCCAATATATATAGTTGTTAATTTTTTATGTTTATAAGCTTCTGCTACATATATGAATTCTTTCTTTAATGCTTCAATATATGAATCTACTTTATCTCTATATGAGAATATGGGATATGAAGTAAATGAACAATATAGACATGTAGATGGACAAAACGGAATACCTATATATATACTGTATTCCTTGTCAAAATCAATATTTCTGTATAGTGAAATTTCTTTCTTTGCCACTTCTAAACATATATCAGCTTTATTCTTAGTAGTAAGATATACATCTTCATATTCTTTTATAATAGCATCATAACTAGCTCCATTTTCCAAAAACTCTGTAGCAATTTTTGTAGGACGAATTCCTGTAAGACTTCCCCAAGGCAAGGTTCTATCTGTATATGCTGATAACATATTATATACTACTGCCTTAATAGGATTTTTTGATACTTTCTTATCTATGTAATTACAAGCCAAATAATCTTTAGCTATATAACCATCTTTATCGGACAACATAAATGCTACACCATTTTCATTGAAATCTACTTGTAATGCTAGATTTGTTCCTTCTTCATAAGTAACAATTTTCTCATCTTTATAAAAAGCTTGTAGCATAGCTCTAAAGTCATTATTATAATTGTCTGCACTTTGTTTCAAATATATCATTATTCTTGTCCACCTACAAATGGATTATATTTTTTCTCATTACTAATAGTAGTCTTATCCCCATGTCCTGGGTATACTACTACTGCATCTGGTAGAATAAGTAATTTTTCTTTTATTGACTTAACTAAAGTTGCTCCACTTCCTGTAGGAAAATCAGAACGACCAATACTTTCTTCAAACAAAGTATCTCCTGAAAAGAGTATACTCTCACTTTCAATATAATAACACATTCCACCTTCAGTATGCCCTGGTGTCTTAATACACAACATATTAACGCCAATCAAGTTTATTTCTTGATTATCTGTTAGTGTAATATCAGCATTATATGAAAGGTTAGCACCAAACATAGTTGATAAATTAACCTTAGAATCAGTAAGTACATTTATCTCATCTTCTGAACAATATATTTTTGCCTGTGGAAATGCTTCTACAAGTTTGCCAACAGCTCCTATATGGTCTACATGTCCATGAGTTAATAATATTCCTTCTAATATATAATTTTGATTATTAACCATATTAATTAAAAAATCTGCATTAGCTGCTGGATCTATAATAACAACCTGTCTTGTATCAGTATTAACTACTGTATAACAATTAGTTGCTAAGTTTCCTAATACGTTTGTTACAACTACTATTCTCATTATGCGCTAGTCCTCTCTATGTCAATTACACTTTCAACATTTCTTAATTTTGCAATCATTTTATTAAGCTGGTCAACACTCTTTATTTCGAACGAAACACTTATAGTCGCTTTACCTTGCTTATTTGTTCTAGAATTAACACTTGATATATCAATATTATTTTCCGTTAATATTTTTGTTATATCAAACAATATTCCTCTTCTATCTGTAGCATATATTTTAATTTCTGAAGAATATACTGCTGTACTTTCTTGTGGTCTTGCTTGCCATTCAGCATCAATTAATCTAGCTCTATCCATTTCATCCATACATATTACATTTACACAATCTGTTCTATGAATAGATATTCCTCTTCCTCTTGTAACGAAACCTACTATTTCATCTCCTGGAACCGGTGAACAACATTTAGAAAAACGTACTGCCACATCATCTATACCTTTAACTACTATACCACCTGAAGACTTATTTATCTTCTTGTGATCGTTACCATCTCCAAGATGCTCAAGTATCTCTTCGTTAGTAACTTCTTTCTTGTGCTCTTTATCATATTCTTCTACTAGCTTATTAATAACCTGACCTTCTTTAAGTCCGCCATGTCCAACTGCTGCTAGTACAGAATCCCAATCTCTAAAATTATACTTCTGTAATATCTTTTCAATGTATTGAGATTTTGTATAATCTGATAAAGTATATCCCTTTGTTTTACAATAGTTATTTACTAATTCCTTACCTCTATTAATATTGTCTTCTTTAAATTCTTGTTTAAACCATTGATTAATCTTAGTCTTAGCTTGAGTACTTTGTACAATATTAAGCCAATCTCTACTAGGCCCTTTTGAATTCTGTGAAGTAACAACTTCTATTCTATCTCCATTTTGCAACTTATATTCTATTGGAACTTGACGACCATTAACTCTTGCTCCAATCATTTTATTACCAACTGCCGTATGAATAGAGTATGCAAAATCTATAGGCGTAGAACCTTTTGGAAGATTCTTAACATCTCCTGCTGGTGTAAAACAGTATACTTGTTCAGCAAATAAATCTAAATCAGTTTTTACAAAAGACATAAATTCCTTATTATCCTCAGTATCCCTCTGCCATTCTAGTATTTGCCTTAACCAACTAAGTTTTGCTTCTTCTTTTTCTCTTCCTGTAGCACCTTGTGCATTTTCTTTGTATTTCCAGTGAGCAGCAATACCATATTCTGCTGTTCTATGCATATCATAGGTACGTATTTGTATCTCAAAAGGTTTTCCTGTCTTACCAATAAGTGTAGTGTGAAGTGATTGATACATATTTTGTTTAGGCATGGCAATATAATCCTTGAAACGTCCTGGTATAGGTTTATACATTTCATGAATTATTCCAAGTGTGGCATAGCAATCTCTTACTGTTTCTACTTTAATTCTAACTGCAAATATATCGTATATTTGATCAATAGTTTTATTCTGATTAACCATCTTCTTATATATACTAAATAAATGTTTAACTCTTCCGTCTATCTCTGCCTCTATATTAGATTCTTCAATATAACCTTTTACTTCTTCAACTATGTCATGAATCATCTCTTCACGTTCAGCTAAGCGGTCATCAATCTCTGTCTTTAAATTGTTATACACCTCTGGCTGTAAATACATTAACGATAAATCATCTAACTCTGTTTTTATTTTACTAATACCAAGTCTATGTGCAAGAGGTGCATATATATCCATTGTCTCTTTTGCTTTTTCCATCTGCTTTGCAGGACTTTGATATTGTAGGGTTCTAAGATTGTGAAGTCTATCTGCTAATTTTATAAGTATAACTCTAATGTCCTTTGCCATAGCAAGAAACATTTTTCTTAGATTCTCTGCTTGAATCTCAATCTTATCTTGTGTAAGATTAAGTTGAGTAAGTTTTGTAACACCATCTACTAGCAACGCAATTTCTGGTGAAAATTCTTCTGAAATCTCTTCAATTGTCATAACTGTATCTTCTACAACATCATGAAGTATCCCTGCAACTATTGTCTCTTTATCAAGTTCTAATTCTGCAAGCAAAATAGCCACACATAATGGATGCATTATGTATGGTTCTCCCGATTTTCTCATCTGTCCTTTATGAGCTTCGTTTGCTATAGAATATGCTTTTTCTATCATAGAAATGTCTGTAGATGGATGATAAGTTAATATATGATCAATTAATTGCTTATATAATTCCTCTGGTGGAGTAAAATCCTTTGGTTTAGATAATTCTATTTCCTTTTTGTTATTCGCCATAATCTCACCACTTTTCTTATAGTAATATATATTGTGTTATATTATAATACATTCGTCTTAAAACCACAAGATATGAACTATTCTTCATATTTTGTATAACTTATTAGTGTAAGCTGCATATTAGTCATATCCCTATAACTATTAATAGTTGGATAATAAGCAACATTAAGTCTAACATCATTTAACCAACCATGTAACATTTTATCACATTCTTCATATCCAAACCATTCTGTAATTTTATCAGTAAATTCTTCTGGGTTAAAATATACTGCTTCTAAAGAAGTTCCAATGTCACTTTCTAAAATAAGTTTTATTACATTTCTATTTACTCCAAATATCTTTGCTGAATTTACTTTTAAGTTTCTATGAGCAAATACTGGTTTTTCGTTGCCTTTTCCAAATGGTTCTAATATAGATAATTGTTCAATAAATTTCATAGAAACATAATCTATCGGCATTGCTACATCTATTTTCAATTTTGGTAAAATATCATTATCTGTTAGTTTGCAATTAAGATTAAGTTTTTGTCTTAAACTATCAATATTACTCTCAAATAAAGTTAATCCTGCTGCAAGTGGATGTCCTCCAAACTTAACAAGTAATTTCTTACATTCTGTTAGTTCTTCATACATATTGTATTCTTCAATAGAGCGACCTGAACCCTTAACTAAATTATCTTCACTTTTGGTAATAACAAGTGTTGGTCTATAGTATTTCTCCTTTATTCTTCCTGCTATAATTCCTGCAAGACTTTCGTGACAGTCAGGTAAGTATACTACTAATACTTTTTCTTCAAGCATACTATTTTCTTCTACTTGCTTTATTGCTTCCTCAGTTGCTTCAATAGTCATCTCTTTACGACTATCATTTATCTCTTTTAGATTAACAGCCTGATTAATTGCTTCTTTTTCATCAGCCTCTAATAATAACTTAAGGCTTAATTTGGCACTATTTAATCTTCCTGTTGCATTTATACATGGGCCTATTACAAAACCTAAATGATATGCACTTAATTTTTTATCTGTTAATTCATTAGCTTCTATTAATGATTTAAGTCCAATATTTGTGCAATTATTTAATCTTTCTAATCCATTTTTAACAAATACTCTATTCTCTCCAATAAGTGGCATTACGTCACACACTGTAGCTATTGCAACATATTCTAAATATTCTTGTATATCTTCATTATTATGCCCTTTTAATGAATATAATGCCTCCATTAATTTGTAAGCAACTCCTGCACCACATAATTCTTTAAATGGGTACTCACATTCTTCCTGCTTAGGATTAATTACTGCATCTGCATCAACCTTTTGAAATATTTTATTACCTTCTTCATCTATTTCATATGGTATATCATGATGGTCTGTTACAATTACCGTCATACCTAAATCCTTTGCATATTTAATTTGAGAAATGGCTGATATACCATTATCACAAGTTAAAATTGTATTGACACCTTCATCAAAGGCCCTCTTAATCATATTTTCATTTATTCCATAACCGTCTTGTATTCTATCTGGGATGTCATAATCTACTTTTGCTCCTAACTCAACTAGTCCCTTATACAATATATAATTAGACATAACTCCATCTGCATCATAATCAGATATTATTCTAATTGCATTGCCCTCTTCAATATTACTATTTAATATATCTACTGCCTTATTAATATCTTTCATAATATATGGCGAATGTAATTTTGAAATATCTGGATATAGATATTCTTCCATATCATTTTCATAAATATCCCTATTTCTTATTACTCTTGCAATTACTGGATCTATGCTATACTTATCACCTAATCCATAAAAATCTGCACTTTTATTATATATTATCCATCTTTCTGTCATAACTATTCCCTCAAATAAGAAATGGGGACATTAGCTTATACTCTGTATGCCTTTGTCCCCATAATATTCATTTATTTATCTTTTTTCACAAATTTAGTCTTAAATAATAACCACAACGGTCCAGTAATACATACTGAAGAATATTCTCCACATACAATACCCACCATTAATGCAAGTGAAAATTCTTT
>JAVBSN010000063.1:0-16841 GCA_031547045.1 Lachnospiraceae bacterium | reverse complement strand
ATGTATTTCCATGAATTTGATTATTACAAATAGAAAAGGGGATTACTATGAATAGTAAACAAAGAGCTTACTTAAAAAGCTTAGCAAGTACTATGGATCCAATTATTAATATTGGAAAGGCTTCTATAACACCTGAGTTATCTGAATCAGTTAGAGAAGCCATAGATAAAAGAGAATTAATTAAAATAGGTGTTCTTAAAAATTGCTTAGATGATCCTAAACAACTAGCAACTTTACTTGCTGAAAGAACTGGAAGTCAAGTTGTTCAAGTAATTGGTAAAAAGATAGTATTATATAAAGAATCCAAAAACAATAAGAAGATTATATTACCATAGTTATTATACCTTTAAGCCATTGGCTATATGAGAGGAATTAGTATATTATGAATAAGAAAATAGGAATTATGGGTGGTTCATTTAACCCAATTCATTATGGACATTTATTATTAGCAGAAACGGCATATGAGGAATATGATTTAGACAAGGTATTAGTAATGCCAACTAAATCTCCCAATTACAAAAATACAAATAATATTGTAAAAGATAATGACAGAGTAAATATGGTTGAATTAGCTATTAAATCAAATGATCATTTAGAGTTATCTAATCTAGAATTTTTACGAGGTGGTAACACTTATACAATCGATACAATTAATATATTAAGACAGGATAATCCTAATATTGATTATTATTTTATTATGGGGGCTGATTCATTATTTCATTTTGAATCATGGAGAGAACCTCGTAATATATTAGATCAAGTAACTATTTTAGCTGCTGGTAGATATAATAAATCTTCTGATGATATTGATAGTCAGATAGATTATCTTATAAATAAATATAAAACAGGTGATATAAGATTTCTTAATTCACCACATTTGGATATTTCATCTTATAGTATTAGAAAACGTATTTCAGATAAATCTTCAATAAAGTATTTAGTTCCTGAAGAAGTAGAAGAGTACATTTATAATAATAAATTATATGAGGTAATATAATATGGATTTATTACTTATAAGAGATAAACTTGAAAATAAATTATCACCTAAACGTTTTGAACACTCAATAGGTGTAGAATATACATCTGCAGCAATGGCTATGACATATGGTATAGATGTAAATATTGCTAGATATGCAGGTATTCTTCACGATTGTGCAAAATACTTAGATAACGATACAAAAATCAAGAAATGTCTTAAACATAATATACCTATTAGTGATTTTGAATTAGAAAATCCTGAGTTATTACATGCAAAATTAAGTGCATATTATGCAAAGAAAAAATATGATATACTTGATGAAGATATATTATCAGCAATTACGTACCATACAACAGGACGTCCCAATATGAATACCTTAGAAAAGATTATATTTATTGCTGATTATATAGAACCAAATAGAAAACCATTAAATGAAATAGATTTAATTAGAAAAGAAGCTTTTGTAGATTTAGATATATGTATAGCACATATATTAAAAAATACTATTGAATATCTTGTTAAGAATAATGCTATAATAGACAATATTTCAATAGAAACATACAAATATTATAACAAAGGGGTAAAATAATGAACAATTCAAAGGAAATGGCAAAAATAGCAGTTAAAGCCTTAGAAGATAAGAAGGCTATAGATATAAAAGTTATAGATATTAGTACAATTTCTGTTATAGCAGATTATTTTATTATTGCTAGTGGTTCAAACACTAACCAAGTACAAGCTATGAGTGATAATGCAGATGATGAACTTACTAAAGCTGGATACCAAAGAAAGCAATTAGAGGGTTATAAGACTGCTAATTGGATACTTATGGATTATAATGATATAATCATTCATATATTTAGTGAAGAAGATAGATTGTTTTATGACTTAGAACGTATTTGGCATGACGGAAAGGATATTTCATTAGAGGAGTTATAGGCAATGAATAAAGATTATTTATTATCAAAAACTTATTTAAATATTAATCATACAGTAGCAAAATGCATGAGAATAATATTTTACCTAATGATAGTAATATTTATTGGTTCATTGATAATTAATTTTGATATTGATTTTCAACTATTAACAATATGCTTTAGTAGCTGTGGTCTATTATTATTAGTTCCAACAATACTGGTAAATATATTAGATATTAGAGCACCAATAGTAAAATATGTAGTGGTAACCTGTACTATATTAGTTGTAAGTATATTAAGTGCTTTTTTTTCCTATAGAGTAAATGCAATGGTTATATTCCCATTGTTAATTGCATCTCTATATTATAATAGAACCCTTGTATTATATACAACAATGATTAATTCAGCTATGATTATTGTATCTTCAATATTAAATGTTTATGTAGGTATGATATATAAATTAAATAGTTTAACAACATACGATGCATTAATAAATGTTGCGGTTCCAACAATAATTATAGTTATTGGAATGTCATCAATTGCATATTTTATTGTTGATAGAAACGCACATATGCTTGAAAGTACTATTGAACAATCTGATAATTTAATGGAAGCTCAAGCAGAATTAATATTTGCATTTGCTGAAATATCAGAGAATAAATCCAAAAATACTGGCGAACATATAAAGAGAGTTGCTGAATATATGCGTATACTTGGAAAAGCTTCTGGTTTTACTGAAGAATACATAGATAAGCTATCAAAAGCCTCTATGATGCATGATATTGGTAAAATAATGATTCCTGAGTATATATTAGACAAACCAGATAAGCTTACTAAAGAAGAATATGATATTATGAAGAGCCACACACTTTATGGAGAAGCACTATTAATGAAAACTCCTGGTGATATAATGGAAATAGCAAGAATAATTGCCCTTCAACATCACGAAAAATGGAATGGTACAGGTTATATAGGTCTTAAAGGTAATCAAATAGCTTATGTAAGTCGATTAATGGCAGTAGCAGATGTCTTTGATGCCCTTACCTCTGATAGATATTATAAAAAAGGCTGGTTATTAGATGATGCTTATTCTGAAATAATAAAGCTGAGTGGTACACATTTTGATCCAGATGTAGTACAATTGTTTATAGAAAATTTCAGTAAGTTTAAAGATGTATATTTTGATAACCCTGATAAAAAACTATTATAAGCGGAGGGTTTACATATGTTTAGAATTATGAATAATTATATGAGAGAAATGAAACTTGTTGTTAACTCTGATATAGAAAGCAATATGCGAAAATTTTTAGAAAAGAATAAGACTGTTGAACGTTATTGTATAACTGTTAATTTTAACAGATATATTGTAGACATTAAGCTTGCTAATTATAGTGTTAATAATGCTGAAGAGCACTTTAATGATTTTATTAAAATAGTGAAATATCCGTATTCTGATATGTCAGTAAGGTATAATGAAGATAAACTAGTAAGATATAGATATGCAACCTGCAAAGAGAACAAAGAAGGATTTTATTGCGATATTGTATATTCATAGACAGTATATAATGTATTGGGAATATATAATTACGAAATTGTAATATTAAAGTATAAAATCTTCAATACAATATAAGTTTCATAAATATAAAAATGCTTTAGAATATTTAAGTCCAAAGCATTTTTATATTTATGTATAGTTTATAAACCAATATTAATAATTAATTAAAATGATCTAAATAAACCAATTACTTTACCTAAAATAGCAGCGTCCTTAACAATAATAGGAGCCATAGCATCATTTTCAGGCTGTAGTCTAAAATAACCATCTTCTTTATAGAAACGCTTTACAGTTGCTGAATCATCTACTAAGGCTACAACAATCTCTGAATTATAAGCTGTATTAGCTTCTTCCACTAATACCATATCACCATCAAAAATTCCTACATTAATCATACTATCGCCTTTTACCTTAAGCATAAAAGTCTGTTTGTTATGTAAAAATTCAGGAGCGATAGGAAAGTAGCCCTCTATATTCTCAACAGCTAAAATAGGTTCTCCTGCAGTTACTGTACCAACAATAGGAACATTAACTAATTCCCTACGAACAAGATTAAACGTATCATCTAATATCTCAATTGCTCTTGGTTTAGTAGGATCTCTTCTTATATAACCATTCTTTTCTAAAGTTTCTAAATGAGAATGTACTGAAGAAGTAGACTTAAGTCGAACAGCTTCACAAATCTCTCTAACAGCAGGCGGATAACCTTTAGCTAATATTTCTTTCTTAATATATTCTAATATCTCTTCTTGTTTAGCAGTAATCTTACCATAACCCATTACAACACCTCCTATATATAATAATTTTATTAAGTAAATAATAGTATGAATTCTCACTAAGATGAAAAATACAATCTTGTAATTGCTAAGTGATAATAGTATATCATAATCAAATTCAAAATGCAAACGAATGTTCCGAACATTTAATCCGAACATTTATTCGATAAACTATTGACAAACAAATGTTTGTTCGATATAATACAAATATGTAAAACAGTTGTTCGATTTTAGGAGGATGTAATATGAATATAATTTTAAGAAATAATAAGTACATAATAGGAATAATAATATGTATTATCCTTACATTTTGTGGAGTAGCCTTATATAAGGTTAATGTTAATGCCAACACTACTAATAATTTAACTAAGTATTTTACAAGTGTATTAATAGAAGAGGGTGATACACTTTGGGATATTTCAAACGAATATATTACAGATGAATATGCCTCTATAGATGATTATATTAAGGAAGTTAAGAATATTAATAATATCCATGAGGATTACATTACTGCAGGTTGTTATATAACAGTACCTTATTATAAGTAGAAGCTGTTATGCCATTATTAGACCATCCATAGTTTTGTGAACTATTCAAAAAGTATTATTTAGGATCATATGAAGAAATATATGATTTCATTAAAAAAAGTTTATACTAAGAAACTTTATATTGTAAAATAAACTTTATATATAATGATAATTTAAGCAGATAAACAGTAGCAATATTAGGTTATCTGCTTATAATTGCACATGTAACTATTCGCTAAATTATAGTTTTACGAAAATACTTGTACGTTTAATACTAGTATGATACACTATTAATATATTATTGATTATTACGCATATACAATGCCTACACGCATTATAACAAGATTTTATTATAAATAATAATTAATTGATTTAGTAATATACTTTCAACTAATTTATTTGATTTTTTATATGTAATAATCTCTACATACTTATTGAATAATAATTTAAATAACTATATTAATTATATACTTTATATCTTATAGGAGGAATTTTATTTTGGGTGAATATCATAATCAAAAAAATATTGACAATACAATTATTCTTAGAAATCTTTTATCTGATATGCCACAATATGTTAGAATCTATTTTAGAGGTATTGACTTAAACACATCTACATCTACACGAATTGGTTATGCCAGGGATATACGAAATTTCTTCGAGTTCTTATTAACTAATAATTCAGCTCTTAAAAACTGTGAATTAAAGGATATATCATTAGATATTATTAATAATCTTACAGCTCAGGACATCGAAGAATATTTAGAATACTTAAAGTATTACATTAAAGATGGTCGTAAATATACTAATGGCGAACGTGCTATAAAACGAAAAATGTCGGCATTAAGGAATATGTACGCTTATTTATATAAAAATGATCAAGTAACTAATAATCCAATGGCTAAGGTTGCTATACCAAAACTTCATGATAAGGCTATTATTAGATTAGAAGGTTCTGAAGTATCTGAATTTCTTGATAATGTTGAATATGGTGTGAAACTCACTGAAAAGCAACTACAGTATCATGAAAAGACAAAAACAAGGGATTTAGCCTTATTAACTTTAATGCTTGGTACTGGAATTCGTGTATCTGAATGTGTTGGACTTGATATTAATGACGTAGATTTCAAAAATGAACGAATAAAAATTGTTAGAAAAGGTGGTTATGAAGCCTTTGTATACTTTGGTGATGAAGTTACAGAAGCCCTATTACCATATATGGATGAAAGAAAGAAAATTATAGCACTTACAGGTCATGAAACTGCTCTCTTCCTCTCCTCTCAGAAAAAACGAATAAGTATCCGAAGTGTTGAACTTTTAGTAAAGAAATACTCCATAACGGTGACCCCTTTAAAAAAGATTACACCACATAAGTTAAGAAGCACCTATGGTACATCTTTATATCAGGAAACTTCTGATATTTACTTAGTAGCTGATGTATTAGGTCACAAAGATGTAAATACAACTAGAAAACATTACGCAGATATTGACTTACAGAGAAAAAAGGAAGCTAGAAATAAAGTGAATCTAAGAAAATAAATAAAAAGTCCTAATCTATAAATTTAGATTAGGACTTTTCTCATTTATCTATCTTCCATTTTCCAATTTTTTAACTAAATCACATATAACATCTGCACTACCTTCTATACCAAATAAGCTACTATTAATACATACATCATAACTCTTAACGTGTCCCCACTTCTTAGTAGTATAATAGTTATAATATGAAGCTCTTTGTTTATCTTCCTTATTAGCAATATCTTTTGCTTTCTCTACTGTTATATTAAGTCTATCAGCAGTTCTAATAGCTCTATCTTCAAGTGGAGCATCTATAAAAATATTCAAACAATTCTTATAATCAGATAATGCATAATCAGCACATCTTCCTACTATAATACAAGGGCCTTTATCAGCAGTTCTCTTAATTGTCTCATATGCTGCTAAAAACACCTTATGATTAAGTGGCATATCAAATGCTGCTGAATTATATCCTAATGAATAAGGATCCATAACCAATGAATATAAAAAACTTGTAGTAGGTTTCTCATCAAAATTCTCAAATATCGCTTCACACATACCGCTATTCTTTGCAGCTTCCTTAAGAATCTCTTTATCATAATAATCAATTTGCAGTTTCTCAGCTACTAATTTACCTATCTCTCTTCCACCACTGCCATATTGTCGTCCTAAAGTAATTATTGTATTAATACCCATACAAACGCCACCTTCCTAATAAGCTTATGCTCAAAAATTATGTAGTTATAATGTAATAATTATACCATTTTATCAAAAAAAATTCAAACAAATGCTATAATAAAATTGCTTATTTGTCTTCCTATATACAATAAAAATGAAGGCTTTCAAATTAAGAAAGTCCTTCATTTTTTTATATCTTAAGCTATTTTATTTCTTCTTATTCCAATAACAACAAATCCCAATACTGCCATAAACATTATAACAATGATCGTTATTAAAGGTAGATTATCTCCTGTTTTTGTTTTGTTGTTATTTGTATTAATAGTATCGTTATCCTGATTAGTAGTATATTGTTTGAATCAGTAGTATTGTTATCTTGATTAGTATTATTGTTATCATTTGAATCCGTATCATCTGTAATAAATTGTATATATTTTATCTTAATTCTCTTAATAAATCTTCAAAATACTGTGGTAATGGAGATTCGAATTCAACATATTTATTGGTTCTAGGATGAATAAATCCTAACACTCTAGCATGAAGTACTTGACCTTGTAATTGCTTGAAATTAGATGTTTTAGGCCCATATACTGTATCTCCTAGTAATGCATGATTAATAGAGGACATATGCACTCTAATTTGATGTGTACGTCCAGTTTCTAACTGACATTCTATATATGTATATTTTGATTGTAATCTTTCTAATATTTTATAATGAGTAATTGCATCACGGCCATGTTTAGTATCAATACTCATTTTCTTTCTATCTATAGGATGTCTTCCTATTGGTTTATCTATAGTTCCTTCATCTTCAGTTATATTATGATATACAATGGCATTATATTTTCTAGTAATTGAATGTACTTTTAATTGTTCTGCTAGGCTTCTGTGGGCAATATCATTCTTACATACAACTAATAACCCTGTTGTATCCATATCTATTCTATGGACTATTCCTGGTCTTAGGACCCCATTTATTGAAGATAGATTATCCCTACAATGATATAACAAAGCATTTACAAGAGTTCCAGTATAATGTCCTGGTGCTGGATGAACTACCATTCCTTTAGGTTTATTTATAATTATTAAGTCCTCATCCTCATATATAATATCAAGTGAGATATTTTCAGGTTCAATATCCAATTCCACCGGTTCATCTATAGATAAAACAACAAGGTCATTAAGTCTAACCTTATAGTTAGATTTAACAACCTTATCATTAACTAAAACATTGCCATTTTCAAGAAGCTTTTGTATATATGCCCTTGAAAATTCAGGACATTCACTTACTAAATATTTATCTATTCTATTTTCTACACTTATATCATCAATAGTATATTCTCTAATATCCATAAGGCTTATTCTTTTCCTTTTCTAAAACTAAATAACATATCAAAATCTTCTTCAGAGTATTTGAAGAACATTAATATAACTAACAATATAACTGAAACTGTTACATAACAATCAGCGACATTAAATACTGGGAAATCTATTAATTTGAAATATAGAAAATCTATTACATATCCACGAAATAGTCTATCTATAAAGTTTCCTATAGCTCCACTAACTAAAACAACATCTAATACTTGAAGTGCTGCAAATTTCTTATTAACAAACATTTTTTTATAAAGTAAGCAAGCTATTATTATAACTATAGGTGTTGTAATATAAAATAATATTTGTTTGCCTTGTAGCATTCCCCATGCAGCACCTTCGTTTCTAATATAAGTTAATTCAAAAACGTCTTTTATTAATGGGATGCTTTCACCTAATGCAAATTTTGATATTATTATATATTTTGTTAATTGATCAATAAGCACTAATATTATTACACCTATTATCGGTTTTATATATTTCATATTAATACCTTGCATATAAATCAAGAATTCCTTGTCTCATATCTTCATCAGAAACAGTTTCATCAATATATGCTTCTCCTATATTATTTATTAGTATAAATTTGATACGTCCACCTAACATTTTCTTATCATTTTTAGTGGTTTCAATAATTTTATCAATATCCATATTTTTTGGTAGTTGTGGAAATTCAAAATAATCATGAATTCCAATAATACGTTCTAAAGTTTCACTAGATATTAAACCTTTGTTATATGAAATAATACTAGCTAAAATAGAGCCTATACCTACACATTCTCCGTGTAAATATGAGAAATCCAATAATTTTTCTATAGCATGTCCTAATGTGTGCCCAAAATTAAGTAATGCTCTCTCACCTCTCTCATTAGGATCATTTTCAACTACCAATCTCTTAATATTACAACTTTTAAGTATCATTGTTTTAAGACTTTGTAAATCTTTACTTCTAATATCTTCGCTATAATGCTCTAACCATTCAAAATATTCTTTATCTTTTATAATACCATGTTTAATTATTTCACCCATACCTGATACAAATTGTCTATTTGGTAATGTTTCTAGTGTATTAATATTAATATACACTAATTGGGGCATGTGAAATGCACCTACCATATTTTTATATGACAAAAAATCTACACCTGTCTTACCACCAATACTGCTATCAACTTGAGATAATAAGCTAGTAGGTACTTGAACAAAATCAATGCCTCGTAAGTAAGTCGCAGCAGCGTATCCAGTTAAATCACCTACTACTCCTCCACCTAATGCAATAAGCATATCATTTCTATCAAACTTTGATATTATAAGATGCTCATATAAATCTTGTACTATATTTAAATTTTTATTTTCTTCTCCAGCCGGAAATATAAAAGTATTAACTTCCTTACAATTATCACTTAATAAATCTGCTAATATATTAATATAATAACTAGATACTGTTGTTTCAGATACAATACATATCCTTCTATTAGCAATTCCTTGCTTACTAAGTTTAGTAAGCAAGGAATCAAATTCATCATTAAATATTATATTGTAAATTGGTTTACTGTCTAAATGAACTGTCAAATTATCCAAAATATAACTCCAATCTAAATAAATTCAAATCCATCATCTGGATCATCTCCATCACCAATTAAATTACGTCTATCTATAACATCTTCAATCTCTCCAACAAATACATCCTCACCATACTCTTCTTCATAAGCAACTGCTTCAGCATAGGCTGTGTATGTAGTTTCTGTTGCACTTATAATTGGTTCTACAACTGGTGTCGGTTGTACTGTCACTGGTTGTGGCTCTACAACTGGCATTGGCTGTACTGGCACTGGTTGTGGTTCTACAACTGGTGTTGGCTGTACTGGCACTGGTTGTGGTTCTACAACTGGTGTTGGTTGTACTGGTACAGGTTGTGGTTTTATAACTTCTTGTTGTTTAGCAGTAGCCTTTTCAAAACTCATCTTAGGAGCAAAAGGATCATTGTTAAGCAATGATACTCCTGTTAATTCAGAACCTGCTGAAGTTGCTCGTGGATCATTGAATGGATCACCTGAAAATCCTGAACCATCGCTTCCAAATCCACTTCCTAAACCACCTAAAGAAGAACTTTCTCTTCCTTGAGGATCATCAAATGAGTTAAAATCATTTCCACCAAAACCACCAAATGGATTACTTGAGTTAAGTGCATCATTCATTGAAGCTTGTGAAGTTGCAAATGCATCAAAATCACTTGATGACATATCAAAGTTTGTACTATTTAATACATCCATATGTGTCTTAATTAATTGATTAAATTGTGCTTTGAATTTAGTATATTGTTGAACTAAAGTAACTGTTTGAGCATGAACTCTTTCTAATTCTATTTTAGAATTAGCAGTATATTCTTTAGCTTTATTTATTGCTTCTAATTCAATTGATTTTGCCTTATCTTCAGCTATCTTAAGTGTTTCTTCTGAAGTCTTCTCAGCTAACATTAATGCTTTTTGTAAAGATGCTTCTAAAGTTTTGTAATGTTGAAGACTATCATTTAATACAGTAATCTTATCCTTCATCTCTACATTTGAACGATACAATTCTTCATAATTGGCAAGAACGTCTGACATAAAACCATCAACGTCACGTTTATCATAGCCTATTCCTGATTTAAATGTCTTTGACTGAATATCAACTGGTGTAATCATAGGTTTATTCCTCCTAAGTCTTGTAAATATAAGACCAAATATTTAAGTGAATTTATAATTATATAGGCAATAATTAGTGAAAAATCCACCCCTCTAATGTTAATAATTGAATGTTCACACATATATTTGGCTAAAGATAATATTGGCGACAACAAAATTTTCAAGTAACTCTTTAAAACATTTAAAAATGTTAAGAAAGAAGAAATTATGTATAATATTAGTCCTATTTCTAGAACAATCAAAAAATATTGTATACACATTAAAATGAAATCAATGTTCATATTAGAATCTACCTATCTCTGGTGGTAGTGAATTGTATTCTAATAATTCTTCTCTTAAGTCTCCTGTTACTTCTACATTATTTGGTGACGCTATAAATATATTTCCTGATATGGCTTGTAAACTACCATCTAATGCATAGCAAGCACCACCAATAAAATCAATTATTCTTTGTGCAGCTTCAACACCCATACCTTCCATATTTATTACTGTTGGTCTACCACTTTTAAGACCATCTGCTACATCTTGCGCATCGTTAAAATCTGTTGGTTTAATTACGTACACTTGATTACTCCTTACATTACGATTATTATTTATAGATACTAGTTTGTTATTATTTCTAACAGGCTTAGCTTTTGTTGTTCTCTTAGGCTCATCATATAAATCATCATCGTCATCATAATCGTCGTCATCATCGTCATAATCAGCCGCTTTTTTTATTGTAGTTTTAGATTTGAATTTCGATTTTACTGGCTTAGACGGCTTAGCATCATAATCATCATCGTCATCATAATCGTCATCATCATCGTCAAATAAATCATCATCAAATTCGCTATCATCAGGATCGCTAAATTGAAGCATATCTAAAAATTTACTTATTCCATTTCTGGCCATGATCTTATCTCCTATCTATAAGTTATTGTACTGTCTTGTTCCAAATATAGCAGTGCCTACTCTTACCATTGTAGCACCTTCCTCGATTGCAACCATATAGTCATTTGTCATTCCCATAGACAACACATTCATATCAATATTATCAATGTTTTTAGATATTATGTCAAGTGATAATTGTCGTAATGTTCTAAAAACTGTTCTATTATTTTCAGGATTTTCAACAAAAGGAGCTATCGTCATCAATCCTTTTACTTTAATATTTGACAACTTGTATATTTCTTCAATAAATGGCAAAACTTGTTCGCATTTCAAACCAAATTTGCTATCTTCTTCTGCAACATTTACTTCTATTAAAACATTGGCTATTATATCTTTCTTTATTGCTTGCCTTTGAATCTCTTCTGCTAATTTTATTGAATCTACTGAATGAATAAGACAAGCTTTATCTATAATATATTTAACTTTATTTGTTTGTAGATGTCCAATAAGATGCCAATTAACAGGTGTAGAAACATTCTCATATTTATCAACTAATTCTTGAACTTTATTTTCTCCAAATTCATTAATATCAACTTTAATTAATTCTTCTATATCACTAAGAGGTTTTGTCTTACTTACAGCGATTAATGTAACATCCTCTCTTGGTCTATTAGCATTTTTACAAGCTTGTAAAATATTACTTTCAACCTCTTTTAAATTATCAACTAACATAATATATAAACACCTCTATCTTATAATTTCATTTTCTTTAATAGTTGTACTTTCAAGAATAATTCTATCATACAAATTAATACCATAATCTACATTAGGTTTAATTATAGTAAAATCATCATTACTGTATATAATTTCAATTAATTTGAAGTTCGCCACACCTTTATTTACACATAAAACTCCAGTCATCTTAGTTTTGCTTGCTACTGAAAGAGGTAAGGTACTTTCTGAATCATTGGCAACTATTACATCAGTATCCTCAAAATCATCTGGATTAACGTAACATTGACCGTCTTCCTTAAAATATATTGTTGGTGCTATTTGTTTAATTGTAACTTCACCATTTTCATCTAATACTCTTATATTAAAGTATATAGCTTCGCTACTATTACTACCTGCTGTTAAATATGTTTCCGGAATAGAATATACTTCTTTTTCGTATATAGCAGTATTAGGAATCTTTAGACCTTCATTTTGTTCCATAATAATTTCTATATCTAAAAATCTGTCATTTAAGTAGTTAATCATAAGCTTATCTAAAGATATAATTGCAAAATGTTGGTCATTATTTTCTATTATTTCAATATTTCCTACAACATTTTGATTACTACTTGCAATATTAATTGTAACTCTCTCTTTTTCTGCTAGTCTCTCTGCATCTGCATCACTTATCATAATAATTATATTCCAGTTTTCACTAGTTACTAATTTGTATACGGGTGTACCTGCACCAATTATTTCTCCTGTTTTAAGAGTAGTTTTTGTATATTTTCCTTTATCAAAATCACTAGAAGTTACTTTATACATATCATAACTTTCAAATCCATCTTGATAATATGTAATTATGCCACTTTCTTCTGATGCAATTTCTTTAAATGTATTTGCTGACTTATCAATAGCATCCATAGAAGTTAATTTCTCAATTAACATTTCATTAGATAATTCTAATACAACATTTTCTAAATCATATTTAAAATTGTATACATCCATAAATTCCGTATCATTATAGTAACTATTAAACATTGATATTCTATTTCTAATTTCAGTATATTGTTCGCTATCAAGAGTTTGGGAATCCAAAGCCATATCTGCTAATGTAGCATATACACTTCCTGTTTCATCAATAGTATATACTGTTGCTTGCTTTGCTACTCTTTGTCCATCTCTTATGTAATAACTAATATAACCTGAATCAGATGAATTAATTAATTTTTCTTGTCTAATAGCTAATCCTGTTGATTTGATATTAGTATCTATATAACTTTTTTCCACTTCATATATTGCATAAGTATCTGTATTAACACTTCTGATAACAACAATTATCATATATATAAAAAGAACTCCAAAAATTATTAATCCAACATTTAATTTTACTTGAGGTCTAAACTTAATTACATTATTTTTTCTTTCCATTTAATAAAATATCCTCCTAAAAAATTTTTTAAATTTTATATTCTTATTAAGCATTCATAATATTATACCACCAATTAACAAATCTATCTACAATATTTGTATGAATAATTCCTTAAGCTATTTCTAATAATAAAATAAAGATTGTGTAAATACGCAATCCTTTAAAAAACTTAAGGAGGCAATAATTATGAGATCAGCAGCTTTAGATTATACTATATTAACAATTATTATTATAGGTGCGATTAACTGGGGCTTAATTGGATTCTTTGGCTTTGATTTAATTAGTACCTTATTTGGTCGTATGGCAGTAGTAATACGATTAATTTATGCTATAGTAGGTATTTGTGGTTTATATGCCATAAGTTACTATGGTCGTATGAGAAACGTTTTATCATAAAAATAAGGGGTCACTTATTTTTATTAAAGTGACCCCTTATTTTTATATTATTCAGTAATATTGGTTAAAATATTTGTCATCTCTTCATAAAGAGTTGATTTATCTATTGCATTTGCTACTACTGCTATATATTGCTTATCCTTTGAATCAGTTACTTCCATAATTAAACAGTTTCCTGCTTGAGATGTAGTTCCTGTTTTCCATCCATGCATAGTAAGACCTTCTGGTAAAGGATACTCTCCCATAAAGCCATTAGTTGGAGAACATTCTATCTCTACTGATTCACCACTATTTCTATAAAACTTCATAGTATATGAACGAATACCATCAATTTCAGAAAGCATATCATATGTAGAAAATCGTTGGAATATAAGATATAAATCATATATTGTAGTATAATGATTTACTAGATGCAAGCCATGAGAATTAGCATAATGGGTATTTGTAGCACCTATCTCTAATGCTTTTTGATTCATCATATCACAAAACGCTGATTCACTACCTGCAATTCGTTCTGCTAATACTACGCAACAATCATTAAATGAACGTATTAATAATCCATATAGTAATTCTTTAACTGTTACCACATCACCTGCTCTAAGACCACAACCTACAGCATCTGGATCATCAAATGTAATTGAATGCGATAATACTATAGTCTCATCAAGTGATAATCGTCCAGCATTAATCTCATCTGCTACTATCATTGCAGTCATAATCTTAGTCATGCTTGCAGGATATATTCTTTTATGAGGATTAGCACATTGTAATACCTCTTTATCCGTCTGATCTACTAACAAACAAGCCATATAATTAGCTTCTTCATCACTATATACATAACTATCAAAAGGAATTACTGCATAATTACTTGCCAAACTACTTACCTCAATAGTTGGCATTTCATCATTTATTAATATATTCATTTTACTAGATGTATCATATTCATTTTCTAATTCATTTGAAATATCAAAAGTGCACCCTGTAAGCATAATTGCAATACAACAAAATATTGCAATATTTTTTTTATTTATCATTTAAACATTTCTCTCCAGTCAAGATCTCCACGTTCTAAAGCTTTGATCAATAGTTCTGCAGTAGCAAGATTAGTTGCTAATGGTATATTATGTATATCACATAACATAAATATATTATTAATATCTGGTTCATGAGATTTAGGTGATTGTGGATCTCTTAAAAAGATTATCATGTCAAAGTCATTATTCTCAATACCTGAGCCTAATTGTTGTTCTCCACCTAAATGACCTGCTAAAAACTTGTGTATTGTAAGATTAGTTACTTCCTCTATTAATCTACCTGTAGTACCTGTAGCATATAATTCATGTTTATTAAGTATACCTCGATATGCAATACAAAAATTCTGCATAAGCTTTTTCTTGGCATCATGTGCAATTAAACCAATATTCATATAGTCCTCCTCAAATTAAAATTTACGTCTTTGCAGACCTACATTAAGGACCAAACCTATACCAGCACAGGAGCTTACTAATGAACTTAAGCCATAACTGATAAATGGTAATGGTATACCTGTATTAGGTAATAACGCTGTAGCTACTCCTATATTTATAAATGTTTGAAATCCAAAAAGTGCTGCTACTCCTGTAGCAATCAACATTCCTTCATCATCCTTAGCTTTTCTAGCAACCTTAATACATTGTAACACTATTAACACTAAAATTGCAATAATTATAGCACTTCCAATGAACCCTAATTCTTCACCTACTACTGAAAAAATAAAGTCAGTTTGTTGTTCAGATATAAGGTTTGCATCTTTAACTGTTGCCAACGCTGAACTGTTAAGTCCTTTACCAGATAACTGTCCTGAACCAATTGCCATAACTGAATTAGTTTGTTGATAACCAGTGGTTAATGCATAATCTTCTGGATACAAAAACGCAAGTACTCTATCTAATTGATAATCATTAAGTAATATTTGATTAGGAGTCTGTACATACCATAAAAAGCTTCCTATACATGGTATAGCTATTAATACGCCTACTATAATTAATTTATAACTTAATCCAGCTACAAATAATATTGCAAATAATATTAATGTAATATCAATAGTTGTTGATAAATCTGTTTGTGTAACAATTAAGTATAATGGTATTGCACAACCAATAGCATATATTAATAATGTAGTGAATTTATTAATTCTATCTTTAAACTTGGATAAAAATACTGCAGCACAAATTATTAATATAATCTTTGAAAATTCAGATGGTTGAATTGTTGTTGTTGATCCTAATGCATACCATCTTGTAGCTCCATTTACAGTTTTGCCAAAAAAACGCAAACCTAATAACATTAAAAAGTTAAGTATATACATTATTACGGCAAATTTAGCTAAAAAATGATAATCTATTAAGGATAATACTATCATTCCTATTATACAAACAACAA
>JAVBSN010000025.1:0-43509 GCA_031547045.1 Lachnospiraceae bacterium | reverse complement strand
TTATGAAGATAGATTATTTTTTGCATCTGATTATTTCGACCATATGTATGAAGCAGCAATTAAGCTAATTAAGAAAGGTAAGGCATATGTATGTGACCTTACACCAGAAGAGATTAGAGAGTATAGGGGTACCCTTAGAGAACCAGGTAAGAATAGCCCATATAGAGATAGAAGTATTGAAGAGAATCTAGAATTATTTGAGAAGATGAAGAATGGTGAATTTGAAGATGGTTCTAAGGTGCTTCGTGCTAAGATAGATATGACATCAGGCAATATTAATATGCGTGATCCTATTATTTATAGAGTTGCAAGAATGACGCATCACAATACAGGTGATAAATGGTGTATATATCCTATGTATGATTTTGCACATCCAATTGAAGATGCTATAGAAGGTGTTACACATTCTATATGTACTCTTGAATTTGAAGATCATAGACCTTTATATGATTGGGTGGTTAATGAAGTGGGATATGAGCATCCGCCAAAGCAGATTGAATTTGCTAAGTTATATTTCGAGAATGTAATAACTGGAAAGAGATACATTAAGAAATTAGTTGAAGATGGAATAGTTGATGGATGGGATGACCCTAGACTTGTTTCGTTAAGTGCACTTAGAAGAAGAGGATTTACACCAGAAGCTATAAGAATGTTTATGGAATTATCAGGTGTAGCAAAAAGTCATAGTGTATCAGATTATGCAATGTTTGAATATTGTATTAGAGAAGATCTTAAAATGAAAGCCAATAGAATGATGGCTGTTCTTGATCCTATTAAGCTTATTATTGATAATTATCCAGAAGATCAAGTAGAGTATCTTGATGTGGAAAATAATCAAGAAAACGAAGAATTAGGAATGAGAGAGGTAGCTTTTTCTAAAGAATTATATATAGAAAGAGAAGACTTTATGGAAGAGCCTCCAAAGAAATATTTTAGATTATTTCCAGGTAATGAAGTACGTCTTAAAAATGCTTATTTTGTTAAATGTACAGATTTTATTAAAGATGAAGCTGGCAATATAGTAGAGATACATTGTACTTATGATCCAGAAACTAAGAGTGGTTCAGGATTTACTGGACGTAAGGTAAAAGGAACAATTCATTGGGTATCAGTGGCACATGCTGTTGATGCAGAAGTTAGATTATATGAGAATATAGTTGAAGAAGATGGTATTAATACTGAAGATGGAAGTCTTAAACTTAATCCTAATTCTTTGGTTGTTCTTAATAATTGTAAGTTAGAGAAAGAATTTGAAAATGTAGATAAGGGTGATAGATTCCAATTCCTAAGACATGGTTTCTTCTGTGTTGATACTAAGGATTATACGAAGGAACATCCAGTATTTAATAGAATAGTTTCACTAAAAAGTTCGTATAGACCTAGTTAGTTGTGTACTAATGAAAACATTATAGGAGGAGATTAGGTTGGGATTATTTTCAGATTTAGATAAGTTAGGATTACAACAATTTAAAGGTGTTGATATATATGAAGATAAAAAGAAATCTATAGAAACTAAAGTGACTACTCAAAAGGAAGTAGTAATTAGTGAAAAAGATATTTTATTTGAAAAGGGATATATATGTCCAGTTTGTGATAATGAATTTAGAGCAAAGACAATTAAGGTTGGTAAGAATAAGTCATGTGGACATGATACAGATTTACGACCTAAATATGCTATTGCAGATGCATTGAAATATGATGCCATAACATGCCCTAAATGTGGATATTCAGCATTAGTGAGATTTTTTACTCATTTAACTTCTCATCAGATTAGACAAATTAAAGCTGATATTTCACAAGTATTTAAAGGCATAGATGATACTATGGATGTGTATAGTTACGATGATGCAATTTTAAGACATAAGTTAGCATTAGCTTGTTGTATTGTTAAATGTAGTAAATTTGGTGAGAGAGCATATACATGTTTGAAAATAGCTTGGTTAATTAGGGGTAAGATGGAGTTGTTAGATGAAAATGACCCTAGTAGGAAGAATCTTGAAGAACAAGAGTTAGAATGTATTAGAAATGCATATGAAGGATTTTTACAAGCATTTTCTAAAGAAACATTTCCAATAGCAGGAATGGACGAAGAAACATTAACATATTTAGAATCTGAATTAGCTTTTAGATTAAAAGAATATGAAAATTCATTAAGGTTATTAGCAAAAGTAATTCAAGTAAAGCACGGAAATAAGAGAATTCATGATGAAGCATTGGATTTAAAGGATAGGATAAGGGCCCAAATAAAATAATAAAGTAGAGGGTGAGGATATTATGATAGATAACAGTATTACAGATAAAAGATATGTATATATTTTACTATCAAGAACTTCAACAGTACCATCTAAGATTATTAGAGCATACACTAAAGAACCTTTTGCACATACATCATTGGCATTAGATATGAACTTATATGAGATGTATAGTTTTGCACGTAAGAGAGTAAATAATCCTATTGATTGTGGGTTTATATACGAAGATATAAATACAGGAATATTTGGAAGAGATAGAGATACAACTTGTAGAGTATTTGCTGTTCCAGTAACGGAAGAGCAATATGATAAGGTTGTTGAAGAACTTAATGTATTTAAAGCAAATATGCCTAAGTATTCATATAATTATCGAGGTATAGTAGGTGTAATGATTAATAAACCGGTGGTTAGAAAATATAAATATTTCTGTTCTGAATTTGTTGCTAGAGTTTTAGAAAGAGCAGGAATTAAATTATTTGATAAGAATCCATCTCTTGCAAGTCCATCAGATTTTAAAATGGCATTAGCAGATAGAGTTATATATGACGGATTATTAACAGAGTATAGAAATTGTATAAAAGGATATACAGTTGATGATATTGAAGATAAGTTGATTGAAAAGATAGATAAAGCAGTATAATATAAAAGGAAGAGCTAGTAGATAGTTCTTCCTTTTTATATATTTATTCTATAGAAGTATGATTTGCTTTGATTATACCTCTTGGAATGGCATCCTTTGAATTTTTCCAAGGCTCATCCTTATATCTATAGTCAAATTTATCAATAAACCAACCAATATCATCATTTACTCGTTCCATATTTGTAAAATATACATTATTCAAATCATCTATAAAACTATTATACTGTTCTTTACTAAGTTCTGTTTGCGCACCATCATATAAAAATCCGTAATGATATGTACAAAATCCTTTACAAGAAGAAAAAGACTTTTTGAATTCAGTATCTTTTTTCCACATATGAAAGATAGTATTTACATATCTTTTAAATGTAGCATCAATTCGCTGGCATATAAAACAAGAACTTTCCAATTTGTTTATGTACTCGTTTACAGAGGAAACAGAGGCTTTTTTAAATAACCCACTAGAGCCTATTGGTTTATTTTCGGATAATGATTTCAAATCTCGAATAGTTTTATCGGTGTGAGTCTTTAACATAAGGGCTAATCCTAGTCTGTTCTTTTGAAGATATAATTTTCTGATATGATCAGGGCAAAACCCAAATTCATCAGTCATTGCTCTATTATCATCTTCCATATAACTAGGGCCCATGGTATATTCAATTGCATTTTTTTCAAGTTCATTATGTATATGACATAAAGGACATTCACAGTCCGTATTAAAAGCATCAGTTACAGGGATTGTATATAATTGTTCTTTCATATTTTTCCTTTCAAGTAGATTTATAGACACTACATTTTGTTCGTGTTATACTATTATCACTTAGCGACTGGCAGTGACCTTAGTAATAATATTATACAACATACAAATGGTTATGCATAGATAATTAGAAGTTATTTATATACATTAGGAGGAAGATTAAAATGGAGATTATACAAGATAATTTGAATGTAATTGTTAATAATATATCTGATTTTAACATTACTCAAGTATTAGAATGTGGACAATGTTTTCATTTTGATAAAATAAATGAAGACGAATATAGTTTAGTAGCAATGAATAAATATTTACATATAAAGCAATTGGATAATAAAGTTACATTTTATAATACAAGTATGGAAGATTTTCAAAATATTTGGCGTAACTATTTTGACCTTGATAGAGATTATACAGATATTAAAAATAAAATATTAGAATGTGATTCTATGTTAGAAAGTGCTATAAATGCCAAAAGTGGCATAAGAATAATTAATCAGGAATTTTTTGAAATATTAATATCATTTATTATTTCTCAAAATAAGCAGATTCCACATATTAAGCAGATTGTTAGGACAATCTCTAAAGAATATGGAAATCCTATAGACATAGGAAATGACAAAAAGGATTATGCATTTCCAACAGTAGAACAACTTGTAAAGGTTAGTGAAGATGACTTAAGGAAATGTAAGGTAGGATTTAGAGCTCCATATATTAAAAATGCATGTGAAAAAGTGTATATTGGAGAGGTAACATTGGAGAAGCTAAATGCTATGGAATGGAGAGAAGCTAGGGAATTGCTTATGACTATAAAAGGAGTAGGGGAGAAGGTAGCAAATTGTGTGTTACTTTTTGGATTAGGAAGAAGAGAAGTATTTCCAGTAGATGTTTGGATGAAGCGTATAATGGAAACTTTATATTTAAAAGAAGACACCTCCAAACCATTAATAGAAGAATATGCATATAAAAAATATGGAGAACTTGGAGGATATGCGCAACAGTATTTATTTTACTATGGAAGAGAACAAGGAATAGGAAAATAAATTAAATATTTATAATTTCCATTTTAATGAAAAATTTATAAAATAGGTATTGATTTTTTTCTAGAATAGTATAAAATAATAAATGTGTTAGCACTCAATTTGAGTGAGTGCTAAAAATTATATTAATTGATAATGAAGGAGGAATATAAAATGATTTTAAAACCACTAGGAGACAGAGTAGTACTTAAACAATGTGTTGCAGAAGAGACAACTAAGTCAGGTATTGTATTACAAACTAGTTCTCAAGATAAACCTCAATATGCTGAGGTAATAGCTGTAGGACCAGGTACAGTAGTAGATGGTGAGAAGGTTATTATGGAAGTTAAAGAAGGGGATAAAGTTATTTATAGTAGATATGCAGGAACAGATGTTAAGCTAGAAGATGAAGAGTATATCGTAATTAAGCAATCTGATATTCATGCTATCGTAGAGTAATAACAAGAGTGAAAAATTTATTAAAGGAGATAGATAACAATGGCAAAAGAAATTAAATATGGAGCTGAGGCTAGAAAAGCTCTTGAATCAGGTGTAAATCAATTAGCAGATACTGTAAGAGTTACATTAGGACCTAAAGGAAGAAATGTTGTACTTAGTAAATCATACGGAGCACCATTAATCACTAATGATGGTGTTACAATTGCAAAGGATATTGAATTAGAAGATGCATTTGAAAATATGGGTGCTCAAATAGTTAAAGAAGTTGCAACTAAGACTAATGATGTTGCAGGTGATGGAACTACTACAGCTACTGTATTAGCACAAGCAATGGTTAATGCAGGTATGAAGAATCTTGCAGCAGGAGCTAATCCTATTATCTTAAGAAAAGGTATGAAGAAAGCTAGTGATGCAGCAGTTGAAGCTATAAGCAATATGAGTCAAGCAATCAATGGTAAAGAACAAATAGCTAAAGTTGCTTCAATATCAGCAGGTGATGAAAGTGTTGGTACAATGGTAGCAGATGCTATGGAAAAAGTATCAAAAGATGGAGTTATTACTATTGAAGAGTCTAAGACTATGCAAACAGAATTAGATTTAGTAGAAGGTATGCAATTTGATAGAGGATATATATCAGCTTACATGTCAACAGATATGGAGAAAATGGTTGCTGAATTAGATAATCCGTATATATTAATTACTGATAAGAAAATAACTAATATTCAAGAAATTCTTCCAATATTAGAGCAAATAGTTCAAAGTGGTCAAAAATTACTTATAATTGCAGAAGATATTGAAGGTGAAGCATTAACTACTTTAATTTTAAATAAATTAAGAGGAACATTCCAAGTAGTAGGTGTTAAGGCTCCAGGTTATGGTGATAGAAGAAAAGCAATGTTAGAGGACATAGCTATCTTAACTGGTGGTCAATTAATCACTGAAGAATTAGGATTAGACCTTAAAGAGACTACTTTAGATCAATTAGGTCGTGCTAAGAGTGTAAGAGTAGAGAAAGAAAATACTATAATCGTAGATGGTTTCGGTATCAAAGATGAAATCGAAGGAAGAATTAACTTAATTAAATCACAAATAGAAGATACTACTTCTGAATTTGATAAAGAAAAGCTTCAAGAAAGACTTGCTAAATTAGCGGGTGGTGTTGCAGTAATTAGAGTAGGTGCTGCTACAGAAACTGAGATGAAAGAAGCTAAACTTCGTATGGAAGATGCTCTAGCAGCAACAAGGGCAGCCGTAGAAGAAGGTATTATTTCAGGTGGTGGTTCTGCTTACATTCATGCAAGCAAAGAGGTTGCTAAGTTAGCAGATACATTAACTGGAGATGAGAAAACTGGTGCTGAAATAGTTCTTAAAGCGTTAGAAGCTCCATTATTCCATATAGCAGGAAATGCAGGACTTGAAGGTTCAGTAATCATTAATAAAGTAAAAGAGTCAGAGCAAGGAGTAGGCTTCGATGCCCTTAGAGAAGTATATGTAAATATGATAGAAGAAGCAGGAATAATTGATCCTGTAAAAGTAACAAGAAGTGCATTACAAAATGCAACATCAGTGGCATCAACATTACTTACTACAGAATCAGTAGTAGCAGATATAAAAGAAGATATGCCAGCAATGCCTGCAATGCCAGGAGGCGGCATGGGAATGATGTAGCATTCAAATCCGCAAGTGCAAAATATGGAAAGCAAGCTCAATTCAAATTTATTTGAAATTGAGCTTGCTTTTTATATTTTATAGGGCGGAAGCCCGTCTAGCGAGAAAAAACGAAGTTTTTATGAAGCTAGGCACATCGGATTTGAATAAACTAAAGGAATGGCAAAATAGAACTATATTAACTCCCCATTGTAATTCCCATTCCATTATGATAATCTTACATAGTAAAATGTTTTACTAAGGAGGATGATTATGTTAGGTATTATAGGAGCAATGGACGAAGAAGTTGCAAAGTTAAAAGAAAAGATGACAGATATTGAAGTAGTAAGTAAGGCTTCAATGGATTTTTATAAAGGTAAGCTAGAAGGAAAAAATGTAGTGGTAGTTCGTGCAGGTATTGGTAAAGTAAATGCAGCATGTTGTACACAGATACTTATAGATACATTTGATGTAAATATGGTTGTTAATACTGGCATAGCAGGTTCTCTTCAAGCAAAGATTGATATAGGAGACATTGTATTATCTACAGATGCTCTTGAGCATGATATGGATGCTGTAGCATTTGGATATCCTGTGGGGCAAATACCACGTATGGAAGTATTATCATTTAAGGCAGATGATATTCTGAGAAATATAGCTAGGGAAGCATGTGAGAAAGTAAATACAGATATTAAAGTTCATGAAGGTAGAGTTGTAACAGGAGACCAATTTATATCAGATAAAGATAAGAAAGATTGGTTAGTAAACACTTTTGATGGTTGTTGTACAGAAATGGAAGGAGCAGCTATTGCACATACATCATATTTAAACAATATTCCATTTTTGATTATAAGAGCAATATCTGATAAAGCGGATAACAGTGCCCATGTAGATTATCCAACATTTGAAGCTAAAGCAATTGAACATTCAGTTAAATTAATGATAGAAATGGTAGGTAGATTATAATGGAGAAAATAGCAAGTTTTACAGTTAATCATTTAACATTACTTCCAGGTATATATGTATCAAGAAAAGATCATGTAGGAAGTGAAGTAGTTACAACATTTGATATAAGAATGACAAGACCTAATTTTGAGCCCGTTATGAATACTGCTGAAATGCATGCAATAGAGCATTTAGGAGCAACATTTTTAAGAAATGATGAAGTATATAAAGATAAGACTGTATACTTTGGACCTATGGGATGTAGAACTGGATTTTATCTTATTTTAGCTGGAGATTATGAATCTAAAGATGTTGTAGATTTATTAAAAACAATGTTTGTATTTATTAAAGATTATGAGGGAGATATTCCGGGAGCGGCAGCAAGAGATTGTGGAAATTATCTGGACCTTAATTTGCCAATGGCAAGATATATAGCAAACAAGTATTTAAACGAAGTGTTAGAAAATATTGATAATAGCAGATTAGTATATTCTGAATAATATATTGGCTTTTTGCAAAAATGCATAAACATAAAACAAAAGAGTATCATAATATAATTCTCACGAATTATTATAGATACTCTCTTATTTTATAAAATCATATATTAACCAACACGATAACCAGTTGTACCAACAGTTGCTACAAGATTTCCTAAATCATCAGTTACATCAGTCTGATAATAACTAGTAGTACGTCCTTTTTTAATACACCTAGCTTCTGCAATAAGTGTAGATCCTTTGGCAGAATTTAGATAGGTTATATTGGAGCTAAGTGAGACAGTGCCAAGATTTTGCCAGTTTGAAGCAACAGCAAATGCAAAATCTGCTAATGTAAAATATACACCACCCATAACAGCCCCCATTGCATTTTTGTGTCTAGGTTCTATTGTTAAACAACATTTAGCATAGTGGTCATCAATGCCTTCGATAGTAGCACCATTATCTGTTGCAAATCTATCTTTAGCAAATAATTCTCTAACTTCTTCTAATGTGCTATTGTCCATAAAATGCCTGCTTTCTATAAATAACTATTTTGCCATTATTCCTAGTATTTCATTACTTCTAGTAATAAACTTAGACATTGCTTCAGGAGCTAGCGGAGCATGTGCAAGTAAAGCAAGATCATACAATTGTTCACAAATAGTATTTGTACTATCACCTTCTGGATTATCTAATACATATTGAACAAGACTGTTGTTAGCATTAAGAACTAATGTAGTACCACTTCCGCCGAACATATTAGGATCAAAACCGCTACCCATGCTATAAGCACGCATCATATCTTGCATTCTTCTAGTTTCTTCTGATTGAGTTATCATAGCAGATACATCTTTATTTTTAAGTTTCTCAACTTTTAATTCAAGAGTTTCCACATTAAGAGCTTTCTTAAATGTATCAGTTAATGTATCAGTTAAGTCTTTAGAAGTTTCTTCGTCTAATTCTTCATCTTTAAAGTTTTCAGTTAAATCTGAATCAATTCTTACAAAATGAACATTTTCATTCTTTTGCTCTAATTGAGAAACAAAAGGAGTATCAATGTTATGAGATAAGATAACTGCATCAATATCTTCTTCTTTGAACATGTTTATATATTGACCTTGAGTTTTTTCGTCAGATACATAGAAAACCTTATTTTCATATTTTTCTTTACCAGCTTCTAAATATTCTGGAAGAGTAAGATATTTACCATCTAAGTTTTTAAAGATAATATAGTCATTCATTTTCTCGCCAAACTTATCATCTTTAATACATCCAAATTTAATAAATGGACTTAAATCATCCCAATAACTTTCATAAGCTTCTTTGTCTGTCTTACACATACCAGATAGTTTGTCAGCAACCTTCTTAGTTATATAGTCAGATATTTTTTTAACGAAACCATCATTTTGTAATGCACTTCTTGAAACATTAAGAGGTAGGTCTGGACAATCGATAACACCCTTTAATAATAACAAGAATTCAGGAATAACTTCCTTAATATTATCAGCAATAAATACTTGGTTGTTATATAATTTAATCTTACCTTCTAAAGTATCATACTCATTATTTAATTTAGGGAAATATAAAATACCTTTTAGATTAAAAGGATAATCCATATTTAAATGTATCCAGAATAAAGGTTCTTTGAAATCTAAAAATACTTTTCTATAAAATTCCTTATATTCTTCATCTGTACAATCATTAGGATGCTTAGTCCATAATGGAGCAGTATCATTTATAGGTTTTGGAGTCTCTTTTTCTTTAACTGTATCTTCACTTCCTTCAGCAGCAATAGAGCCATCCTCATTAAGAACCTCTGGAATATCTTCTGTATCATCCTCATCTTCTACAGCATCAGCATTTGTAAAGTATATCTCTACAGGCATAAATGAACAGTATTTGTTAAGTATTTCTTTGACCCTATATTCATTAGAAAACTCATAACTTTCATCGTTAAGATATAAAGTGATTTCTGTACCAGGAGTTTCTTTCTCACCTTCTTCAATAGTGTACTCAGTACCGCCATCACATTCCCAATATACTGGTTTGGCATCATCCTTATATGATAGAGTTTCAATAGTTACTTTATCAGCAACCATAAATGCAGAATAGAAACCTAAACCAAAGTGTCCTATTATTTGGTCACTATCTGTTTTATCTTTATATTTTGCAAGAAAATCTTCAGCCCCTGAAAATGCTATTTGGCATATGTATTCATTTACTTCTTCCTCAGTCATACCAATACCATTATCAGTAAATTTAATTGTTTTATTTTCAGGACTAACCTCTACATCTATACGATATTTAAGCTCATCTGGAGCATTAAATTCACCAATCATAGATAATTTTTTTAGTTTTGTAACTGCATCACAACCATTAGATACAAGCTCTCTTATAAATATGTCATGATCTGAATACAACCATTTTTTAATAATTGGAAAAATATTTTCGCTGTTAATTGATAAACTACCTGTTTTGTTATTCATAAAAACATCTCCTTTAATAAATTATATTAAGTAAATAATAGAATTCCTAAATTAAGGAATCAAACTATATATTATAATAATACTGTGAAAACATAAAGTCAAGAGAAAATTAGCACTCATTCAAAAAGAGTGCTAACAAAGACTTGAAACTTACTAAATTTGGCAATATTAATTAAGATGATATTAAAATATTGTTAATTTTCTTGAATATAAATTAATATACTATATAATGTTATTTGTTGGCATAAATTTAAAAAGCAATAGAATAATATTTAATAGTATTTAAAATATTTATTTTTGAGGAGATATTATGACTATATATGAGTACTTAGAACAGTCGGTTACAGCTTATCATGGTGTATCAAATGTTGAAAAGATGCTTGAAAGTGAAGGATTTGTAAAACTTAATATAGGTGATAGATGGGAATTATCTAGAGGTAAATACTATATTAGTCCACATCCATCAGTTATATATGCATTTACAATTGGAAGTGGTATAAATAATATAAGAATTGGCATGGCACATACTGATTCACCTTGCCTTAAAATTAAACCTAATCCACAAATTAAAAGTGATAATTATATAAGTTTAAATGTAGAACCATATGGTGGATTAATAAAATCAACATGGTTTGATAGACCCCTTGCTATGGCAGGAAAAGTTATTGTAAAAGGTGATGATGTATATTTACCAAATACAATATTATATGATTCAAATGAACCATTATTTATTATTCCATCACTTGCACCTCATATGAGAAAAGCAGGTGAAGAAAATAAAGAATTGGATATTCAAAAAGAACTAATTCCAATTGCTTCAATAGATGGTAAACAAATAGATGAGAATATATTAAAAACATATATATCAAATGAATTAGATATTAATACGGATTGTATATTGGATTTTGATTTGTTTCTATACAATAACGATAAGCCAACTAAAATTGGACTTAATAAAGAATTTTTATCTTCGCCAAGATTAGATAATCTAGTATCAGTATTTAATCTTACAGAAGCTATTATAGATAGTATTAGAGAAGATGGAATTAATATGATTGCATTATTTGATAATGAAGAAATAGGTAGTCGTTCTAAACAGGGAGCAGATTCTATGTATCTAAGAGATATAATCTGCAAAATATTTAGAAGTTTAAATCTAGATGAAGATAGTATGCTTTCAGCTCTTAATAATGGATATATGTTATCTGTTGATGGAGCACATGGAGTTCATCCCAATTATACAGAAAAGACAGATCCAACAAATCACATATGTTTAGGTGATGGAATTATTATTAAAACAAGTGCAAGCCAAAGATATATAACTGATAGTAAAGATGCGGCAGTAGTAATGGGATTATGTGAAAATGCAGGTGTGGAATATAAGAAACAAGTTAATAGGTCAGGTTCTCCAGGAGGGCAAACATTAGGACCTATAGCTACATCCTATTTACCAATAAGAGGGACGGATATAGGAGTAGCAATGCTTGCAATGCATTCAGCAAATGAATTGTGTGCAATAAGAGATATAGAGGCACTGAAAATATTATTAAAAGAGTTTTATAATTAGGCTAGAGAGGAAGGAAAGATGGGATTTATTAAAGATTTACTAAGAGGAATTGTAATTGGTATTGCAAATGCTATACCAGGAGTAAGTGGTGGCACAATGGCTGTATCAATGGGAATATATGATAAGATGATTCATGCCATAACACATGTTACTAAAGAATTAAAGAAAAGTATTGGTGTATTAACACCAATTATAATTGGTATGCTAGTTGGTATTGGAGCATTATCATTTGTTATAACAGCTATGTTTGAAAGCATACCTGTTCAAACTAATTTACTATTCATAGGTTTAATAATTGGAAGTTTACCAATATTAATTAGAGAATTCAAGGGTAAAAAGTTAAACGCGGGTCATATAATTATTGGAGTGGTATTTTTTGTAATAGTAGTGGGTATGCCTATAATAGGAAATGTAATGGGGGATGGTAGTGCTAATGCAGCATTAACAGGTTCAGTAATAGCTTACGTCAAATTATTTGGTGTAGGAATAGTTGCGTCAGCGACAATGGTTATACCAGGAGTAAGTGGTTCTATGATGCTTACGATTCTAGGATATTATGAGCCAGTATTAGGTGCTGTAAAAGAATTTATAAAAGCATTATTACATTTTGATATAAATGGAATTACAGACAACTTACTTATATTAATACCTTTTGGTGTTGGAGTGTTATTAGGAATAGGAGTTATTGCTAAGTTAATAGAAATAGTATTTAATAAATTCCCTATATATGCGTATTCAGCCATTATAGGACTTATAGTAGGTTCACCTATAGCAATATTTTATGAATATATAAATAAAAATGGAACAGATAGATTTACTATTGTTTCAATAATTACAGGAATTATTATGTTGGCTATAGGATGTATTGTGGCACTTAAATTATCAGATGATAAATCAGAAGAAGTTGCAGAATAATATAGTAAATAAATAGTTATTAAAAAAGTGGGAAAAATATTAATTAAATATTATTTTTCTCACTTTTCTATATACAAAAATTAATATCTATGCTAGTATATGTAGTAAATTAAACTATGTCATGTTGTTTTGTAGTAAAAGAAATGTGTAGAGATAATTTATATAAGTAGTATGGAGGATTATTATGGACTTTAAGATTGTTGGGGATAGCTGTACAGACTTATTGCCTGAAGATTTACAAAAGGAATATATGATGATAGTTCCATTAACAATAGATGTTGGTGGATATGAAATTATTGATGATGAAACTTTTGATCAAAAGGATTTTTTGAGAAGAGTAGAAGCATATGCAGAATGTCCTAAGTCAGCATGCCCTTCACCTGATAGTTATATGAGAAGTTTTGAAGGTGCTAAAGAAGTATATGTTATTACATTATCATCACAATTAAGTGGTTCATATAATAGTGCTCAATTAGCTAAAGAATTATATAAAGAAGATTATCCAGAAGTTAACATTCATGTATTTGATTCTCATAGTGCATCATCTGGACAATATTTAATAGCTAAATTAATAGAAAAATGTGCTTTAGAGGGTATGGATTTTGGAGATATAGTATCAACGGTTACAAAGTTTAGAGATGATATGAAGACAATGTTTGTACTTGAAAGCCTAGAAGCATTAAGGAAGAATGGAAGACTTACTAAGGTAAAAGCATTAGTGGCCAATGCTCTTAATATTAAACCTTATATGACTGCAGAAGAAGGAGTTATATTACAGGTAGGTCAAGCAAGAGGAATTAAGAAGGCATTAAGCAAGATGATTGATTATGCTGGTGAAGTAGGAAAAGATTTTGAGAAAAAAACAGTGGTAATTTCACATTGTAATAACTTAGAAAGAGCTAAGAGTGTTGAGAAAAGTTTAAAGGAAAAATATTTCTTTAAAGATTCTGTAATACTAGACACTAAGGGAATTAGTTCTTTATATGCAAGTGATGGTGGAATAATAGTTTGTTTTTAAATTAATATAGAATATATATAATAGAGTGATTCAGTATGAATTACTCTATTTTTAAATTCTTTTATAATAGTAAAATATATGATACACTAAAAACGGATTATTATTCCAAGACTAAATCTGGAGGCTAACATGAAAGCATTATTAAAATATTTAGGAAATTATAAAAAAGAAAGTATATTAGGACCATTATTTAAGTTGTTAGAGGCTAGCTTTGAATTAATGGTACCATTAGTTATGACAAGTATTATAGATATAGGAATTGTGAATGCAGATACTAATTATATATTAAAAAGATGCATGATATTAATAATATTAGGCTTAGTAGGTTTTATATGTTCAGTTACAGCTCAATATTTTAGCGCAAAGGCAGCAGTAGGTTTTGGAACTGAACTTAGAAATGATTTATATGCTCACATTAATAAATTATCATTTTCTGATATAGACAGTGTTGGAACATCTACATTAATAACAAGAATTACTAATGATGTAAATCAAGTTCAAACAGGTGTAAATATGGTATTAAGATTATTTCTACGCTCACCATTTATTGTATTTGGAGCAATGATTATGGCATTTACAATAGATGTAAAGGGGGCAATCACATTTGTGGTAACTATTCCGTTATTATCAATTGTGGTGTTTGGTGTAATGATTGGGACAATACCTATGTATAAGAAGGTTCAAGCAAAATTAGATGAAGTTACTTTAGGTGTTAGAGAAATCTTAAGTGGAGCAAGAGTAGTACGAGCATTTAATAGACAAGAAGACGAGATAGAAGTATTTAACACAAGAAGTGCTGAATTAAAGAATTTACAAGAAAAGGTTGGAGATATATCAGCTTTATTAAATCCCATTACTTATATAATTATAAATGTTGCTTTAGTAGTTATTGTATGGGTTGGAGGAAAACAAGTAAATATAGGAAATCTAACTCAGGGTGAAGTAGTGGCTTTAGTTAACTACATGTCACAAATATTAGTAGAACTAGTAAAGTTAGCTTCATTAATAATTTTAATTACAAAATCGTTGGCATGTGCAAATAGAATTACTGATGTATTTAACATTAAGCCATCTATAGTAGATGGTAATAATGAAGGAGATGTAGATACAGATATATCAGTTGAATTTAAAAATGTTAAATTTGCATATAATAATGCTAGTGGTAATTCTATAGAAGGGATTAATTTTTCTGTTAAAAAGGGAGAAACTATAGGAATTATAGGTGGTACAGGTTCGGGTAAGTCTACATTAGTAAATCTGATTCCGAGATATTATGAAGTAAGTGATGGATCAATAATTGTAAATGGTGTAGATGTGCAGGAGTATAAAATGGAGGCTCTTAGAGATAAAATAGGAGTAGTACCACAAAAATCAGTGTTATTTAAAGGTACAATTAGAGATAATTTAAAATGGGGAAAGAATGATGCAACAGATGAAGAAATAAAAAGGGCATTAGAGATTTCGCAATCCTTAGAAATTGTTAATAACAAAGAGGGAAATCTTGATTATATGATAAATCAAGGTGGAAAGAATCTATCAGGAGGACAAAAACAAAGGTTGACTATTGCTAGAGCGTTGGTAAAGAGTCCTGATATACTTATTATGGATGATAGTTCTTCCGCATTAGATTTTGCAACAGATTCAAGACTAAGACAGGCTATTAAAAATGAAACCAAAGATATGACAGTATTTATTGTATCACAGCGTTCAACAACCATAAAATATGCAGATAAAATTATTGTATTAGATGATGGAAAGATGGTTGGTTGTGGTACTCATTCAGAATTATATAACAACTGTCAGGTGTATAGGGAAATATGTCTATCTCAACTATCAGATGAGGAGGCAAAATAATATGAGTAAGAATAATAAGAATAGTAAAAATACAATAGTTAGAGTATTAAGATATATAAAAGGCTATGCAACATTAGTTGTTATGTCAATGTTATGTGGATTGATTTCAGTAATATTAACCTTGTATACGCCTATTTTAATTGGTAGGGGCATAGATGTAATAATAAGTGCTGGTAATGTAGATTTTTCAGTTTTACTTAGTATATTAAAGAAAATTGTAGTGATTGTTTTGATAACAGCATTAGTTCAGTGGATAATGAATATATGTAACAATAAAATAACTTATAATGTTGTAAAGAAGATAAGAATAGATGCATTTGAACATTTATCTAAGTTGCCATTAAAGTATATTGATGGAAAACAACATGGTGATATTGTCAGTAGGTTAATAAATGATATTGACCAATTTTCAGATGGGCTATTAATGGGATTTACTCAATTGTTTACAGGTGTAGTAACCATAGTTGGAACATTAATATTTATGATTTCTATAAATTATAAAATAGCAATAGTGGTAGTTGTTATAACACCAATTTCTCTATTTGTAGCATCATTTATAGCTAAGAAAACATTTTTTATGTTTAAAGTTCAATCAGAAACAAGAGGAGAATTAACATCTCTGATAAATGAAATGATTGGAAATCAAAAGCAAGTAAAAGCATTTAACCACGAAGATGAAAATGAGGAAGTATTTAGAGAAATAAATGATAGACTTAGGGAGATTAGTTTAAAAGCTACATTTTTCTCATCCCTTACCAATCCATCAACAAGATTTGTTAATGGTTTAGTATACACAGGAGTTGGAATATTTGGAGCATTTTCAGTTATAAATGGTGGAATGAGTGTTGGTCAGTTATCTTGTTTTCTAAGTTATGCTAATCAATATACAAAGCCATTTAATGAAATATCAGGAGTAATAACAGAATTGCAAAATGCAATTGCATGTGCTGCGAGGGTATTTGAATTAATTGATGAAGAACCAATTAGTAACGATAAAGAAGATGCTATTATATTAGAAAAGGCAAATGGAGATGTTAATATTGAACATGTTTATTTTTCCTACTCTCCAGATACTAAACTTATAACAGATTTAAATTTACAAGTTAAGCAAGGTAGTAGGGTTGCTATTGTAGGGCCAACAGGTTGTGGTAAAAGTACTGTTATTAATCTGCTTATGAGATTTTATGATGTTGATAATGGTGATATAAAAGTAAGTGGAGAATCTATTAAAAATATTACAAGAAAGAGTTTACGAAAAAATTATGGTATGGTCTTGCAAGAAACTTGGTTAAAAACAGGAACAGTTGCAGATAATATTGCATATGGCAAACCAGAATCAACAAGGGAAGAGATAGTAGAGGCAGCAAAATTATCACATGCACATGGATTTATTAAAAAATTACCTAATGGATATGATACAACATTAGCTGAAGATGGTGGAAATCTATCTGGTGGACAAAAACAACTATTATGTATAGCTAGAGTTATGTTGAATCTTCCACCAATGTTAATATTAGATGAAGCTACATCATCAATTGATACTAGAACAGAAATAAGAATTCAAGATGCATTTGCAGAAATGATGAAGGGAAGAACAAGTTTTATTGTAGCTCATAGATTATCAACTATAAAAGAAGCAGATATTATTTTGGTTATGAAAGATGGAAATATTATTGAACAGGGAAGTCATGAAGAGCTTCTTAATGAAAATGGATTTTATTCTCAATTGTATAATAGTCAATTTGCGGTAAGTTAATTAGGTAACAGTTCAGCCATAAGCTCGATTTTGCTTCGCTGAACTGTTATTAAAATTATAAGTGTTGAATAAATATTAGAATTTTGTTAAAATGCTAATGATATATTCACTAAATTTAATAAGATAATTAAGTGATAATACTAATTTGCAAAAGACATAGGAGAATATTATGAGTAAAGTAGCAGTAATGACGGATAGTAATAGTGGTATTACACAGATTCAAGCAAAAGAGTTTGGAATTGTAGTATTGCCTATGCCATTTTTTATTAACGAAGAATTGTTTTTGGAAGATATTACATTATCGCAAGAAGAGTTTTACAAAAGATTAGGAGAAGATGCAGATATATCAACATCACAACCAGCTCCAGCAGACGTTATGGATGCATGGGATAAGTTATTAGAAGAGTATGAAGAAGTAGTATATATACCGATGTCAAGTGGACTTAGTAGTTCATGCGAAACAGCTATTATGCTTGCTGATGATTATGAGGGTAAAGTTCAGATAGTAAATAATCAAAGAATAGCAGTAACACAAAGAAGATCAGTATTAGATGCTATGGAGTTAGCTGAGGATGGGAAGAGTGCAACTGAGATTAAAACTATACTTGAAGATGAAGCATTTAACTCAAGTATATATATTACAGTAGAAACATTAAAGTATCTTAAAAAGGGAGGAAGAATAACTCCTGTGGCAGCGGCAATTGGATCTGTTCTTAATCTAAAACCTGTATTACAGATTCAAGGTGAGAAGTTAGATGCTTATGCTAAAGTAAGAGGTAAGAAAGCAGCTAGAAGAACAATGTTAGAAGCTATGAAGAAGGATATAGAAGAAAGATTTGCAGATAAGGTTAATGATAAAGGATATTATCTTCAGTTAGCTTATTCAGGCAATGAGGAAGAAGCATTAGATTGGAAAGCTGAAGTAGAGCAGGTATTTACGGATATGGATATAGTAACAGATCCCTTATCATTAAGTATAGCTTGTCATATAGGACATGGCGCTTTAGCTATAGCTTGTAGTATGAAAGTTAGATAATGGAAGTTATGTGAATTATATAAAAAAATGAAGAAAGTAAGCTGAAATGAAAGATTTGCTTAAATAATTAATAAAATTTAAAAATCACTTGCAATCTAAAAAATATATAATATAATAACAACATAACAGACAAAGATGTCTTAGATAAATTTCTAAGGCATCTTTTATTTTTTTAGGCGAGGGCGTCATATTATAAGACGGTTCTCGCTTTTTTAATATAAAATATAGGAGGGATAATTATGGATTATTCTACAATTTCTACAATGGATACCCTTTGGGTACTGTTGGGAGCAGCTTTAATTTTCTTTATGCAAGCAGGTTTTGCTATGGTTGAAACAGGTTTTACTAGAGCAAAGAATGCTGGTAACATTATAATGAAGAACTTAATGGATTTTGCATTCGGTTCGGTTGTTTTCTGGGTAATAGGTTATGGTATTATGTTTGGAAGTGCTAATGGCTTCTTTGGTGGATTTGATTTATTTGCTAGAGGAAGTTATGATACAGGTTCAATTAGTAACTGGGCACATTTAGCATTTAATACTATGTTCTGTGCTACTGCAGCTACTATAGTTTCAGGAGCTATGGCAGAGAGAACAAAATTTAGTTCATATTTAATATATTCAATTATAATTAGTGCTATTATTTATCCGATTGAAGGACACTGGATATGGGGTGGCGGTTGGCTATCTACATTAACAATTGGTGGATGGGAAGGATTTCACGATTTTGCAGGTTCAACAGCAGTTCATATGACTGGTGGTATATCAGCTTTAATCGGTGCTAAGATTCTTGGACCTCGTATTGGAAAGTACGGTAAAGATGGTAAGCCAAAAGCTATACCCGGTCACAGTTTAACACTTGGAGCGTTAGGTGTATTTATATTATGGTTTGCATGGTTTGGTTTCAACCCAGCATCAAGCTATGGTTTATCGACAGTAGATCAAGCAATAGAGGTTTCAAATGTATTTATGACAACTAACATTGCAGCAGCAGTAGCAACAGTTGTTACAATGATAATTACTTGGATTAGATACAAAAAACCAGATGTATCTATGACATTAAATGGCTCTTTAGCAGGTCTTGTTGCAATTACAGCAGGTTGTGCAGCAGTTGATCCTTGGGCAGCAGCAATTATCGGTGCATTAGCAGGTGTTGCAATTGTATTCGGTGTGGAGTTTGTTGATAAAGTATTAAAGATTGATGATCCTGTTGGAGCTGTTGGAGTTCATGGTATTTGTGGTGCATTAGGTACTATCTGTGTTGGTTTATTTGCTAGAGATGGTGGATTATTTACAACAGGTGAGTGGGGACGTACCATTGTTCAGTTGGTTGGTGTAGCATCAGTTGCAGTATTTGTTGGTGTAGCAATGGCAATAGTATTCTTAGTAATTAAAGCTACAGTAGGCTTACGTGTAAGCGTACATGAAGAATTAGTTGGACTTGATATTGAAGAGCATGGTCTTGTATCTAGTTATGCTGACTTTATGCCAATAGAAGTTAAAGTTGGTAAGAGTGAGAAACCAAAGACTGTAAGTAAAGATGAGGCTGTTCCAGTTCAAGTAGTTAGTGAGAGCGCAGCTACAGTTGTTAGCGATAGTGATATAAAATTATCAAAAGTGGATATTATATGTAAGCAAAATAAATTTGATGAATTAAAAGAAGCTTTAAATAGTATTGGAGTTATGGGTATTACAGTATCAAATGTTATGGGTTGTGGAACTCAAAAAGGTAATTCTAGTCTGTATCGTGGAGCTCCAGTAGATATGACTATACTTCCTAAAATTAAGGTAGAGGTAGTCGTGTCAAAAGTTCCAGTTAGTGAAGTAATTTCAGTGGCTAAGAAAACATTATATACTGGAAATATTGGTGATGGTAAGATATTTGTATATGATGTTGAGAATGCAGTTAAGGTTAGAACTGGTGAAGAAGGTGTGGCAGCACTTCAAGATAGCGATGTATAATATTTAAACATAAAAAAATTGCACAGATTACTGTGCAATTTTTTTGATGGCTTCAAAGCTTTCTTTGCTTAATACATGTTCAATTTTACAGGCATCTTGTGAAGCAATATTAGAATCTACTCCTAAACTTTCTAGCCATGAAGATAATATTTCATGACGTTCAAATATCATCTCAGCAATCTCTTTGCCAGATTCAGTTAAAGAAATATAGCCTTCTTTAGTAACAGTTATATGATTTTTTTCACGAAGATTTTTCATTGCAATACTAACACTAGATTTTTTGAAATTAAGTTCTGATGCTATGTCAACAGCACGAACAACAGGTAATGTATTACCTAATACTAGTATAGTTTCTAAATAATTTTCGGCAGATTCATTTGTACGCATTTGTTATACCTCAATTTCAAATTTAAAACATGTCGTTAAGTAATAATAGTATAAATAGTTTAACATCAATTAAAATTAAAATCAATTTATAAATAGTAAAATATAAAAAGTAAATAAAATAATTACAAGAAATGTTGAAAAATATATCAAGTAGTGGTATTATTTATGAGGGTAGTTAATCTGCTGGGTGACTTCCGCTTCCGAAAGGGGGTGGTGCCAGATGAGTACATATGAAGAATTTAGATTATTGCTAGGATTTATAATGCTAGTTATAACAATTTTGAAGTATGTTAATTCAAAAGGTAATGATAAAGGTACAAAAAAATAGTCACCCAACCCTACCAAGTTAAATTGTGACTATTTTTAAAAAGTTATAATTTTGGAAGCCACTCCGTGGAGTTAACTACCTTTTGTACCTTAATAGTAATTCTTTTTTTTGTTAATGTCAAGACAATATAAAATAATAGGATTATTGATACGAGGAGGGCTATTAGAATGGCAAATAAATATTATGCGGTAAGAAAAGGGGTAACTCCTGGAATATATAATACATGGGATGAGTGTAAGAAGTTAGTACATGGATTTCCTAATGCAGAGTATAAAAGTTTTTCAAGTTTAGAAGAAGCCAAATCATATATGAGTGTGGGTGGTGAAGAAATCAAGGATTTACTAAATCCATCTATATATGCTTTTGTTGATGGTTCATATAATGATGTAACAGGGGTATACGGTTATGGTGGATTTATTGTATATGAAGATAACAAACAAATTGTACAAGGCTCTGGTAATGAGGAAGAGATGGCAGCCATGCGAAATGTGGCAGGAGAAGTATTAGGTAGTATGGCAGCAATTGAAAAAGCAATTGAATTAGGACTTAGTGATATTACTATTTATTATGATTATTTAGGAATTGAGATGTGGGCGAAAGGTTTGTGGAAGAGAAATAAGCAAGGAACAATTGCTTATTATGATTATATCAATTCAGTAAAAGATAAAATAAATATAAGCTTTGTAAAAGTAAAAGGTCATTCGGGAATAGAAGGAAATGAAGAAGCTGACAGATTAGCTAAGCAAGCTGTAGGAATTGAGTAAATATCTAAGTTATATTTATTAAACTTAATAAAATAAGAGTATAGAGAGAATATGTAAATTAAATGTAAGAAATGTTAAATAGTTGTTAAGAAAGTAAAAATCGAAGTAAATTATAGTTTAAATGTAGTATTTTTAATTGAAAAAATTTAAACATAGTGTTAAGGTACTATTGGACAAATATTGATGTAAGGAGTCAGTTTATGATAAAGACAAAAATTATATGTACATTAGGACCAGCTACAGATAAGGATGATGTATTAGAACAACTAGTGCAAGTAGGAATGAATGTTGCACGACTTAATTTCTCTCATGGAGATCATGAAGAGCATAAGGGAAGAATGAATAAGCTCAAAGAATTAAGAAAGAAACATAAAAAACCTATTGCTATGTTACTTGATACAAAAGGACCGGAAGTTCGTGTTAAGCAATTTAAGAAAGAAAAGGTAGAACTTAAGAAAGGTAATACATTTACTCTTTGTGGTGAAGACGTAGAAGGAACAGATAAGAGAGTAAGTATTACATATAAGGAATTATATAAGGATATAGAGATTGGTTCTAAAATCTTATTAGATGATGGATTAATTGAATTAAAAGTAACTGATATACTAGAGAAAGATATTGTATGTATTATAATAAATGATGGTGTTATATCTAATAACAAAGGTGTAAATATTCCGGGAATTCATTTATCTCTACCATATGTAAGCGAAAGAGATAAAAGGGATATATTATTTGGAATACAACAAGATGTAGACTATATTGCAGCTTCATTTGTAAGAAATGCAGAAGATGTTAAGCAAATAAGACAGATATTAAATGATCATGGTGGACATAAGATTCATATAATTGCTAAGATTGAAAATAGCGAGGGCGTTGATAACATCGAAGAAATTATTGAATCTTCAGAAGGAATTATGATTGCTCGTGGGGATATGGGTGTGGAGATACCTTGTGAGGATGTACCAGTAATTCAGAAGGACATAATTAAGAGAGTATATGAATCAGGCAAGAAGGTTATAACTGCAACACAGATGTTAGATTCTATGATGAAGAATCCAAGACCTACAAGAGCAGAGACTACTGATGTCGCTAATGCCATATATGATGGAACTAGTGCAATTATGTTATCTGGTGAAACAGCAGCGGGTCTTTACCCGATAGAAGCATTAAAGATGATGGTTAAGATAACAGCAAGAACAGAAGAAGATATTGATTATAGAAAAAGATTCTTTACAAAAGAAAGAAGCGCTAACCCTAATATAACAGATGCAATATCTCATGCAACATGCACAACAGCACTTGATTTAAACGCTAAAGCAATTATAACAGTTACAAAGTCAGGACAATCGGCAAGAATGATTTCTAGATATAGACCTACTTGTGGAATTGTAGGATGTACTACAGAAGAAAAGGTGTGTAGACAATTAAATCTATCATGGGGAGTAACTCCTGTTCTTATTGAAGAGAAAGATGATGTATTAGAATTATTTGAACATGCAATAGATTCAGTAAAAGATAATGGTTTTGTTGAAGAAGGAGATATAGCAGTTATTACTTCTGGTATACCTCTTGGAATAGCAGGAACAACTAATATGATAAAAGTTCATAAGGTAATGTAATAAATAGCGGAAGCAGATTTAATCGGCTTCCGTTTTTTATTCTTGACATTTCATTTCAAACCGTTATAATAAAAATGCAAACAAGTTGCAAATGCATGTATTTGCATTTTATTATTTTGAAAGAAGAGTGAAGAATAAATTATGTTAGATATATTAATAGATACAATACTAGATAGCGTAAGAATGTTACCATTTTTATTTGTCACATATTTAATAATGGAGGCATTAGAACATAAAGCAGGTAAAAAAACAAAAAGTATGATACAGAAGGCAGGTAAGATAGGCCCTCTTTGGGGAAGTATATTAGGAGTATTTCCCCAATGTGGTTTTTCATCTGCTGCATCTAGTTTATATGTTGGACGAGTAGTATCATTAGGAACATTGATTGCTATATATTTATCTACATCAGATGAAATGTTACCAGTTTTAATATCAGAATCTGTTGGCATAATGACAATAGTTAAAATATTAGGACTTAAGATGTTAATAGGTATGGTAACAGGATTTGTAATAGATATTATTTATGTGAATTTGTTAAGGCATAGAGAACATTCCAAAGATAATTATGAAAGTGAAGAATTAGATCACTGTAATTGTGATCATGCACATAAACATGGGATATTTGTATCCTCAATTAAACATACATTTAAAATATTTGTATTTATATTTATTATTTCTCTTTTATTAAATGTTATAATAGAATTTGTAGGTGAGGAAGCTATTTCTAATATATTTGTAAATACACCTGTTGTAGGTCAATTAATTGCAGGACTAGTAGGACTTATTCCTAATTGTGTATCCTCAGTGGTAATAACAAGATTATATCTTGAAGGAATAATAAATGGCGGTGTAATGATGGCTGGACTTTTAGTAAATGCAGGAGCAGGTACACTAATATTATTTAGAAGTAATAAATCTTTTAAAGAAAATATAAATATTATGATATTATTATATATATTAGGTGTAGTATGGGGTTGTATTATAGAATTTAGTGGTATAGTATTTTAATAAGGTGTATAGAGTAGGGAGGAATTGATTATGGCAGAAGGAAATTGTTATAAGACTGCTAATAGGGCAAAGATACTTAAATATATACAAGTTAATAGGGATAGAGCGGTTACAGTTAGTGATATTGATGACTATTTGAAAAATGAGAATAGTGGAGTAAATGTTACTACTATTTATAGATATTTAGATAAACTTACTAAGGAAGGCAAGGTTATTAAATATGTAGCTGAAAAGGGAGGAATGACTAATTTTCAATATGTTGAAAATGGACATAAGTGTGATGAGCACTTACACCTTAAATGTAAGAAGTGTGGTAGCGTTATTCATCTTGAATGTAATTTTATGAATGAGATTTCAAAACATATTAATGAACACCATGATTTTAGCCTGCAGTGCAAGAATTCAGTTATATATGGTATATGTAAAAAGTGCAAATAGAGTGTAGTGGAGGTAGTGGCATGAGAGATAGAGAGTGGGCAATTAACAAAGCTACTGAATTAGTAGATAAGATGACTTTAGAGGAAATGATAGATCAATTAACATATAGTGCGCCAGCTATTACTAGGTTAGATGTGCCTAGTTATAATTATTGGAATGAAGCACTTCATGGTGTAGCAAGGTCTGGAACAGCAACAGTGTTTCCACAGGCTATAGCTATGGCAGCTACATTTTCACCTGAAATATTAGAGAAGACAGCTTCGATTATATCAACAGAAGCAAGAGCAAAATATAATGGATACAAAGAAGAAGGAGACACAGATAAATACAAAGGTATTAATTTCTGGTCTCCTAATCTTAATTTATTCAGGGACCCAAGATGGGGAAGAGGGCAAGAAACCTATGGAGAAGATCCATTTCTTATCGGAAGACTAGGAGTAGCGTTTATAAATGGTCTACAAGGAGATGGAAGAATAATAAAAGCAGCAGCTTGTGCAAAGCATTTTGCTGTACATTCTGGACCAGAGGATTTAAGGCATGAATTTAATGCTATTGTAAATGATAAAGAATTATGGGAAACGTATTTGCCAGCATTTGAAGAATGTGTAACAGAAGCTAATGTTGAAACTGTTATGGGAGCATATAACAGAACAAATGGAGAGCCCTGCTGTGGTTCAGATACATTAATTAAAGATATACTTCGTGGTAAATGGGGCTTTAAGGGTCATTTCGTAAGTGATTGTTGGGCAATAAGAGATTTTCACGAATATCATAAGGTTACTAAGAGCAAAGAAGAGTCGGGAGCTATGGCACTAAAGGCAGGATGTGATCTTAATTGTGGTTGTACATATAAACATTTAATGAAAGCATACCAGAAGAAGCTTATATCAAGAGAAGATGTTAGAACTGCCGCTATAAATATATTTACTACAAGATACTTATTAGGGATGTTTGAAGAATGTGAATATGATAATATCCCTTACGAGAAGTTGGCATGTAAAGAGCATATTGAATATTCATTAGAGGTAGCAGAAAAGTCGGTTGTGTTATTAAAAAATGATAATATATTGCCACTTACTAAAGATATGTTAGAAGAAAATAGTATTAAAACAATAGGTGTAATAGGGCCAAATGCTGATAGCAAGAAAGCATTACAAGGTAATTACTATGGAACAGCACCAGGTTACACAACTGTACTAGACGGAGTAAATAGTATAAGTGAAGAGTACGGATATAGAGTTATGTATGCAGTTGGTTCAGAAATAGTAATTAATAAGTCAGAGCCTCTATCAGAAAGAGATAACGATAGACTGACAGAAGCAATTCAAGTAGCCAAGCATTCTGATGTTGTAATCTTATGTCTTGGACTTAATGAAGAATACGAGGGTGAAGAAGGAGATGAAGGTAATTCTTATGCATCAGGAGATAAGAAAAACTTACATTTACCAAATGTACAAAGAAAATTACTAGAAGAAGTATGTAAGGCAAATAAAAATGTAATTGTTGTAAATATGACAGGAAGTGCTATGTATCTTGATTATGCTGATACTAATGCAAGAGCGGTTATGCAAGGCTGGTATTTAGGAGCAGAGGGTGGAAGAGCAATTTCAAATATAATCTTTGGTAAAGTATCACCATCTGGAAAACTTCCTATTACTTTCTATAGTGAAAATAATACTATGCCTGAGTTTACAGATTATTCAATGAAAAACAGAACTTATAGATATATGGAAGAAAAACCTTTATATGAATTTGGTTATGGATTAACTTATGGTGATATTGTTATAGAAAAGTCAGATATATTATCAGAGGATGAAAGTAATATTCAAATAAAGGTAGAAGCGAGTAATAGAGGATTATTTAGTACAGATGATGTTATTGAGGTATATGCAAAAGTAGAAGATTCGATAAACGCTGTGCCGAATTATAGTCTATGTGGCGTTAAGAGAATACATTTAGAAGTGAGTAATAAACACACATATATTGTTAATGTAAGCAAAAAGTATATTCAAGTAGTTGATAATGAAGGCAATAGAAACTTTGAAGGAAAAGTAACGTTGTATGTGGGCAATTCAATGCCTAAGAGTGATAAGGATATAGATTCTAATATCATAAAATTGTAAACTAATATAAAGGTTAATTTTGGTGCTTTTCAAAATATATATTGACTTTTGAAATTAAAAAATTTATAATTAATGAAAATAGTAATTATTATCGTTTTAAACAAGGAGGAAATATTATGGGTAATGAATTAAAAGGTACTAAGACAGAAGCTAATTTAATGGCAGCATTTGCTGGTGAGTCACAAGCAAGAAATAAATATACATATTATGCATCAAGAGCTAAGAAGGATGGATATGTTCAGATAGCAAATATATTTGAAGAGACTGCAGCTAACGAGAAAGAGCATGCAAAGATATGGTTTAAGTTATTACATGATGGAATGCCAGATACAATAACTAATCTTAAAGATGCCGCTGATGGTGAAAATTATGAGTGGACAGATATGTATGACCAATTTGCTAAAGATGCTAAGGCAGAAGGATTTGACCATATAGCATTTCTATTTGAAGAAGTAGGTAAGATAGAGAAAGAGCATGAAGAGAGATATAGAAAGTTATTAGCTAATGTTGAAGATGGATTAGTATTTTCTAAAGAGGGAGATACAGTATGGATCTGTTCTAACTGTGGACACGTTGTTGTAGGAAAGAAAGCACCAGAAGAGTGCCCAGTGTGTAATCATCCACAAGCATACTTCCATGAAAAAGCTGAGAACTATTAAAATTGTATACTATAAAAGAGCAATAAAGAGCATATACTATTAATCTTTATCAATAATGATAAAAGACTTTAGAGAATATGCTCTTTTATTATAATTAAATTTTTATTTTGACATATACTTTCTCATATATATAGCGACTTTATCGGCCCATTCAGGGCAAGCCATAGAGAAGTTATTTAATACACGAGTTACAATATCCTTATTACACTTATATAGTTCAATAGCAATATTGTCAGCAAGGTGGTCTTGTTCAATAGGAGTAAGTGAACGGTAACGCTGTCCTGCTTGAGTATAGTTATCTTGTTTTAAAATAGGTGTTCTAGCAATATATCCTTTGGCAAACATAGGCTTTGGAACAGGAATATTTGCTGGTCTAGGAATATTACCGTTTAAACTATTAGGTGAATAGTTAATAGGGCTAGGATTATAATGATATGTCATATTTCCATCCCGTTGATTGTTACATACAGGAGATGTGGAAGCATTTATTGGTAACTGTGCAAAGTTAGGACCGATTCTATGCCTTTGTGTATCAAGATATGAGAATGAACGTCCTTGTAGCATTTTATCAGCAGAGAATTCTATACCAGGAATAATGTTTCCAGGACAAAATGCTGATTGTTCTACTTCTGCAAAAAAGTTATCTGGATTCTTATCTAGAGTCATCATACCAACTTTAACAAGTGGAAATTTGTCTTCAGGCCAAGTTTTTGTGTCATCTAAGGGATCAAAGGTAAGCTGTTCTACTTGACTAGGATGCATAAATTGAACACATAATTCATATCTAGGAAATTTGCCACATTTAATATCATTATATAAATTGGTAGTAGAAATATCAGGATTAGAACCAGCTAACCGTTCGGCTTCATGCCTGTCAATAGTCTCAATACCTTGCATGGTTTTCCAGTGATATTTTATATAGCACCGTTCACCAGATTTATTAACCCATATATACGTATTTACACCAAAGCCATCCATTTTGGCGTAATTTTTAACTGTTCCCCTATCAGAATATACCCAAGAAATCATATGAGTTGATTCGGGAGATAGAGAGATAAAATCCCAAAAATGTTGACGGTCAGTTAAATTTGTATCTGGTAAAGGTTTTAAAGAATGAATTAAATCAGGAAATTTTATTGAATCCCTTATAAAGAATACAGGCAAGTTATTTCCTACTAAATCGTATATACCTTCATTTGTATAGAATTTTACAGCAAAGCCACGAGGGTCTCTTGCTGTATCAGCAGAACCTTTTGAACCAATAACTGTTGAAAATCGAACAAATACCTTGGTGGTATGATCTGCTCCTTGTAGAAAATCAGCCATAGTATATTTGCTCATACATCTATAAGTAGTAAAATGTCCAAAAGCACCAGCACCTTTTGCGTGAACAACTCTTTCAGGAACACGCTCCCTATCAAAGTGTGCTAATTTATCAATTTGATGTATATCTTCCAGTAAGGTTGGTCCATCGGGACCTATTGTCAATGAGTCATTATCATTTGGAATGGGTCTTCCAAGACTATCGGTCATATAATCATTATTAGATCTATATTTTCCCATAAGTAATCCTTAAAAATGTTCTCATTATATATTTATTCAATACAAACATATTTGATAGTAATATCTTGAATAATATTCCTTATTTGGTACATATTAAAGATATATTTGTATGAAAGAAGGTAGTTTATGAAAAACTTTGAAATTTTTATTAAAGCAATGATATTAGGTATTATATTATTCTTAACAGTTTTTCTTGTTAAACCTATAGGTATATCTACAGAATTTAGTGTGGTTGGAGGAATAGTTCATACAATGATAGAACCAAGAATTATATGGGAAGATAATACTAGAGAATATGGATATAGCAGTAGTAATGAGTATTATGATAAGGATGAAGGATATTTAGCAAGTATAATAAAACATCCAGGAGATTATGATTTGTTATTTATTCTTGCAATGCCTCTTGGAGGATATATAGCCTATGTTATTAAAAGATATATCGAAGGAAGACAAAAGAGAACAGAGTTTAGAAAAGTTAATGAAAAAAAGGCTAGCAAATATGGAGGACTTATAATTAATCTAATATCAGGATTTTTACTGTTATATGGTGCAAGAATGGCTGGTGGTTGCATAACTCAACTTATATTTAATGGAATCATGGAAGGTAGTGTAAGTGGTTATATATTTGCAGCATCAGTATTGGTTACAGCTATACCAATAGCGTTAATAGTTAATTATGTAGGTAGCGAGGTAATATAATTATGGAAATAATTTTTACAGTATTATTAGGTGGAGTATTTGGAGGAATACTATATTGGACAGGTGCGGCTAGACCAGAGAAGATAATAGATATGCTTAGCTTTAGATGTTTAAAATTAATAAAAATAATAATAGGTGCAATAGGTGTAAGTAGTGTATTATTTGCAATATTTAATCTAACAAAAATAACAGGAAATATGAATTATAATATAACGCCAACAAATTTAGGTGTGGTTATTGGAGGATTAATATTTGGTATAGGGCTTGGTTGGTCAGGAGGTTACCCATCAGGTAGTATAGTGGCATTAGGAACTAATTTATTTGTAAAATCAATCTGGCTTATAGTTGGAGGATTTGCTGGGGCATTAGTATATTCATTTACTTATAGTAAGCTTAGTGATTTAGGTGTTTTTGATATAATGGATATGGGTAAATTAACGTTATTTAATATATCTGATAAGTATTCGTATTTATTACCAGGGGGATATATAGGACTTGGAGTATTAGGAATTTTATCAATTATAATATCTTTTGCAATCCCAATAGTAGATGATAAATAATTGACATATACCCTATGGGGGTATAATATAAAAACATAAATATTATTGGAGATGATAGAATGAGAGAAGAAGTATATATTGTAAATGGGATGACTTGTGCTTCTTGTAGCAGTGCAGTTGAGAGAGTGACTAGAAAAATAGAAGGCGTTACAAGAAGTGATGTTAATCTGGCAACTAATAAAATGACTATAGAATATGATGAGGATAAAGTTAATCCTGACATGATTACTGCTAAAGTAAGTAAGGCAGGATTTGAAGCTCAATTATATGTGTATAATAAAAAAAATGATACATCTGCTAGTGTACATAAGAAAGTAGAAGATACAGATGAAATTGAATTAAGAAATAAGCGTAATAATCTTATGGGGGCAATTATACTTAGTGTAATACTTTTATATGTATCAATGGGACAAATGTATAGTGTTAAACTACCAGTGCCAGATATTATAAATATGATGACACATCCATTTAACTTTGCACTGATTCAGATATTACTTACAATTCCAATTTTATATTTTGGAAGAAGATTTTTTATTAATGGGTTTAATACAATAATACATTTGAATCCCAATATGGATTCATTAGTGGCAATAGGAAGTGGAAGTTCATTTATATATAGTATAATAATGACTTTTCAGATAACAGATAATCCTATGCAAGTTCACCATTTATATTATGAGTCATCAGCTATAATTATAACCTTTATTATGTTGGGAAAATATTTAGAAAGTAATAGTAAGAATAAGACAAAGGGTGCAATTACTAAATTATTAAATCTTACTCCTGATACAACTATTTTAGTGGATGGGGATGTACTTAGAGAAGTAGATACAGAAGAAATACAAGTAGATAATATTGTATTAGTAAGACCAGGAGCTAAGGTTCCTATTGATGGAATTGTTGTAGAAGGTCAAAGTATGATTGACGAAGCTATGATTACAGGAGAAAGTTTGCCAGTAGAGAAGTCTGTAGGAAGTTCAGTTATTGGTGGAAGTGTTAATTATAATGGAATATTATATGTAAAAGTATCTAGGATTGGACAAGATACTATTTTATCAAAAATAGTTAGATTTGTAGAGGAGGCACAAGGAAAGAAAGCCCCTATTTCAAAAATAGCAGATAAGGTAGCAGGGTATTTTGTTCCAGCAGTAATTAGTATAGCAATAGTAGTTTCAATAATTTGGTTGATATTAGGATATGATATTAATTTTGTTTTAAGAATATTTACATCTGTTTTAGTTATAGCTTGTCCATGTGCATTAGGGTTAGCAACTCCAACAGCAATTATGGTAGGAACGGGATTAGGAGCTAGTAAAGGAATATTAATTAGAAGTGGAGAGGCATTAGAGATAACTCATGATGTTAATGTAGTAGTATTAGATAAGACAGGAACTATAACAGAAGGAAAACCTAAGATTACAAGTATTATATGTGATGAATATACAGAAGATAATCTGCTTAATATTGCTATAGCTGTGGAGAAAATGTCAGATCATCCTTTAGCTAAGGCAATAGTTGGTGGTGGAACAGATAATAATGAATATAAGGTTGAAGAATTTGAAAATATTACTGGTAAAGGATTAAAGGCTAAGGTAAAGATTAGTAGTGAAACAATTAATGTGTTAATAGGAAACATCTCATTAATTAAAGATAATAATATTACAACTGATGTATATGAGGACAGAGCAAATGAAATTTCGAAAAATGGACAAACATCAATGTATGTAGCTATAGATAATAGACTTCAAGGAATAATAAGTGTTGCTGATACAATTAAAGAAACAAGCAAAGATGCAATCGAGAAATTACAACAATTAGGAATTAAAGTGTATATGGTAACAGGGGATAATGAGGCAGCAGCTAGATATATAGGTAATCAAGTAAATATAGACCAAGTTATATCAGATGTACTACCAGAAGATAAGGCAGGAGTAATAGAAGGATTACAAAAGCAAGGTAATATTGTAATGATGGTTGGTGATGGTATAAATGATGCACCTGCCCTAGTACAAGCAGATGTAGGAGCAGCAATAGGAAACGGAAGTGATATTGCTCTAGAATCTGGAGATATTGTATTAATGCATTCTGATTTACATGATATTTATAAAGCTATAAGGTTAAGTAAACTTACGATTACCAATGTAAAGCAAAATCTATTTTGGGCGTTCTTATATAATACAATAGGAATTCCTATAGCAGCAGGAAGTCTATATTTAATAAATGGAACCTTATTAAATCCTATGATAGCAGGACTTGCAATGTCACTTAGTTCAGTTTGTGTAGTTAGTAATGCATTAAGGTTAAGAACTAAAAAATTGTAATTTAACGCACTCAAGGAAAAAGGAAGCGACTGCGAAGCAGGCATTTACTTTTTCTAGTACGTTACTGACAGAACGAAGTTCTGGAAGTATGTGGCGCGTCTAGTCAAATTGTAATTTGAGTGTACAATAGCAAAAGTGAAAGGATAGATAAAGATATGGAATGTGAATGTAGGAAAAAAATAAGAGATAATAAAGAACAAAAGGATTTAATTACAAGACTTAATAGAATAGAAGGGCAAATAAGGGGAATTCGTAAAATGGTTGAAAATGACACATACTGTGTTGATATATTAACTCAAGTGTCAGCGGCTAGTGCAGCGCTTAATAGCTTTAATAAAGCACTGTTAAGTAATCATATTAAAACCTGTGTAGTAGATGATATAAAAGCAGGAAATGAAGAAATTATAGAAGAATTAGTTGAAATGTTGAAAAAATTGATGAAATAATATATAAATATAATGGAGGAATAAAATATGAAAGTATTAAAAGTAGAAGATATGCATTGTAATAAATGTGTAGAGAGAATAACAAAGGTATTAAGTGATGTGGAATTAGATTTTAATGTTTCACTTGAAAACAAAACAGTTACTATAAATGGTTGTGATAATTGTGTGAAAACTGCTATAAATGAGCTTGATGATATAGGATTTGAAGCAGTTATTTTAGAGGATTGAGTAATATGAGTGTAGAAGAAGTTACAGAGGATGAATCTATATCAACATCTAAATTTAGATTAAAAATGCAACCTTTTAAAATTATGGATAGTATTTAAGTTGGAATAATTTAAGGGGAGACAGAAAATATGAAAGCAATAAAAGAATTTTTTTATATAATTTTAATGAAATGAGTTATAATCAGTTTGAAAAAGAGATGTATGTTTTAGGAGATGTAGAATATTCCATAGGATATTTTGCGGTAGAAAGAACAACGGAGTATGGTGTTAAAATATGAGTATATGACTGCATATATTAATACTGATTCGGAGGAAGAGTGTGATAAGTACATAATACCATATTTAATTGAAGTGTTTAGAAGTAAAAAGCAAAATAAAAATAAGAAAATTAAGGAGAAGAGAGAATGAATAAGGGAAGAGGAGTTGGAAATTTTTTAAGAGGTATTATTTTGGTGGTAGTAGGTATTGTTTTTTTAGCAATAGGATGTATTGATAAGTTTAGTGGAGAAACAACAAAGAATGATTTTAATTATATGGCTTCTAGTGAATTTGAAAAAGGTATATATGTAAGTGGAGAAATATATTATGCAATGGATTATTTTGAAGAAGAAGAGACTACTAGAGATGGAAAGAAAACTATATCAGGTAGAACTTACTTAATACCAGTAGCATATGATGAAGATACTGAAAAGTACTTAGGTGTATTTGTTCCAAGTAGTAATTTTGATGTTTTGGATCAGATTACAAATGATACATTTGATTATCTATATGAAGAAATAGATAATATGGATAGCACACCTACACTTCAAATACGTGGTAAACTTAAAAGCTATGGCACAGATGAAATGGGATTCTTATATGATTATATGATGGTTTATCTTGATACTAATTCAAAAGAAAAATGTGATGAATATATAATTCCATATTACATAGATTATAAAGCATCTAATACATCTGGATTTAATATACTAATAGGTGGAGTAATGCTTGGTGTAGGTCTAATATTAATTATAATATTTATTGTTTCAGTAAATGGTAAAAAGCGTAGTAAGAATGATGATATACATGTTTCTTACAATGATTCTTATGGTAGTAGTGATTATGGGAATATGAATAACTCAAGTAATTATAATAATTCTTCAGATGATTACACATATAATAATCAATACAATGATAACTTCTCAAGTGACTATACATATGATAATAATCAAACTAATAATGAAAATACAACAAATGAAGAAAATGCAGAATCTAAATTTAAATTGAAATAATATGTAAAATTTTAGGTTGCAGTTTGAAATATAACTGCAACCTTTTTTTGTGTCAATAGTATTAATCTTAGAAGGATTTAATAGTGCATAAAAAAATATGATATGATATACTATAGAATGAAAATATTCAAAGGTAATCCACCATATGTGGATTATACATATGACAATTATTCTAAGGAGAGGCTTATGAGTAAAGAGAATGATATAGTCATGGATCTTGATGCTATAGTAGATAAATATGCAGATATGGTGTATCGATTAGCTGTGTCAGAAGTTAAAAATCGTGAAGATGCAGATGATATATTTCAAGAGGTTTTTATAAGATTAGTTAAATATATACATACTTTAAAATCTGAAGAGCATGTGAAAGCTTGGTTGATAAGAGTTACTATTAATTGTTCCAAAACACATTTTACCAACTATTGGAATAAAAATGTTGGTGGATTTAGTGATGAGCAATATGACAGATTAGGGCATGAAGATTCTGAACTAGAAAAAATAGAAAATGAAGACAACAAAATTTATGCAATTGTACAAGGACTTCCTGAAAAGTATAGGGTCATAATTCATTTATTTTATTATGAAGAATTATCTATAAAAGAAATTAGTACTATACTTGATAAAAAAGAGAGCACAATTAAGTCTCAACTTTTTAGGGGAAGGGAGCTTTTAAAAGCAAAATTAAAAGGAGACTTCTAATTATGAAAGAGTCATATATTAAAATTGTTGATTCTCAACATGCATCTAGTGAATTGATTCAATTGACAAAGAATAGAATGAGAGATGCATTAGAAGAAAGCAACAACACAGAAAATACAATTTCAGAGGATGGAGTTACTGATTTTAAAGTAAAGCCAGTATATAACTTAAGAAAAAGTTATAAATATCTTGGAATGGCGGCAGCATTGCTAATTGTACTTACAATTGGTGGTGTATGGGGTGTTAGTAATAATATAGAATATGAAAATATAAATTCACTAGCTAAAGGCGTTGGGAATCTTAATTTCGGACTTATAGAAAAGGGTAAGTATGAAGTAAGTATAGAAGAGGTTGAAGAAGAATTTGAAACAGATATATTAAAGGTTGATACACTAGGAGGTAATACCCTTAGTGATGCAAAGGCTTCAATAATATATTCAGAAGAAGATGATATATTTGGAGAAGTAGTAGCTAGTTATGGAGAATATACATTAGAGATTTCAATAGGTAAAGATAACATATTACCACAACTAAAGACAGCAAAAGCTAATAATATATCAAATATAGATGTATATTTTGGTTATGATGAGAATAATGAAACACGTATAGCTTGTTTTAGTTATGATAGTGTTTTCTATAAAATATCAACAGAAGATATATCAAAATCAGAATTTAATAAAACAGTTAAATCATTTATTAAAGAGAATTTTAATTAAGAATTTATTAATGAAAAGTTTAAAATAGAACAATAAATATAAGACATAATTAAAAAACCTTATTATATAATTTGCTAAATTGTATTAAATGGATTATATAAGGAGGTTTTTTATGTTTACAGATGAGTATATAAGAGAATTAAATAAAAGAAAAGTTGATAGGGATAATAGTAAGAAAAAGAATATATATAAATTGTTTATGGTATTTTTTGTATCAATAATAGTAATAGCTATAATAGTCACTCTTATAGTATTAAATATATCTATTAAAGGTAAGGATTCTTGGGAGAATAAAGAAAATTCTAGTGCACATGAATGTATTGTAACAAAATATAAATTATAGTATAATGGAGGTCGTGTGGAGGAATTATGAAATGGGAAGACGAAGTAATAATAGAAGACGAAGATATAAAAGACGAGGCGGCAATATATTTGGAATATTTATTGTTGTAGCACTTGTAGTAGCAGGAATAGTTGTATATATGGGAATGACATCTTCTAAGAAAACATATAGAAATGAAGGAATTGCATGTAGTAATAATGGAGAATATGCTAAAGCTATTGAGTGGTATAATAGTGCTTTAGATGAAGAACAATGGTTTGCAGAAGATATTGATTTAGATATAAGATACTATTTGGCAGAAAGTTATTTGCATACAGGACAATATGATAAAGCCTTAGATCAATACAATATTTTAATAGAAGATGGAACAAATTATGAAAATACTTTGTTTTATCAAGAGCTTACAATAGCATTTATAGCTTATAAAAATAGTGAATATGATAAAGCAATAAAAACTATGAATGAAGCTATAAATAGAGGGTATGATAATTTATATATATTTGTAGGAAGTTGTTATGGCTTAAAAGGTGATTATCAAAATATGTTTGATAATTTTGATAAATATATAGAAGCTTATGGTGAAAATAGTTTTACTAATTCTCAATATGCAACAGCTTATATGAATCTAGGTGAATATTCAAAGGCTATAGATTATGTTAAAAAAGGACTTAGTTTAGAAGATGATACTTATAGACGTGAATTATTATTAAATGAAATAGCATACTATGAGTATATGGCAGATTATAAAGAAGCATTCAGTAAGACAAAAGAATTTCTTGAGAAATTTCCAGATGATGAAGATGGAAAAAAAGAATATGATTTTCTATATACGAGAGTGTAATTATTAATATAATTAAAACCTGCAAGTATTTGCAGGTTTTTTAGGCGAAAGGGAAATATATGATAGAGACTGATAATATTATTGAAAAAGTAATCCTAGTTGGAGTAAGTCTAAGTGATATGGATGACACTCAAGAATCCTTGGATGAATTAGAAGAATTAGTAAATACAGCAGGAGCAGAGGTTGTAGGTCGAGTAGTTCAAAATAGAATAACTATAAATAATGGAACTTATATTGGTAAAGGTAAGATAGATGAATTAAAAACAGAGATGATAATGTGTGATGCAACAGGTATTGTTTGTGATGATGAATTATCTCCTATTCAAATTAAAAATCTGGAAGAAGCCTTAGATACTAAAATAATGGATAGAACCTTAATTATTTTAGATATATTTGCTAGTAGAGCATCAACAAAAGAAGGTAAGATACAAGTAGAATTAGCTCAATTAAAATATAGGGCTTCAAGATTAACAGGTTTTGGAATATCTCTTTCACGACTAGGTGGTGGAATAGGAACAAGAGGTCCTGGAGAGAAGAAACTTGAGGTTGATAGACGTATTATAAGAGATAGAATATCACAGCTTAATAGAGAATTAGAAGATGTAAAGCGCCATAGAATGGTACAACGTAAACAAAGGGAGAAGAATATAACACCAGTTGTGTGTATAGTAGGATATACTAACGCTGGTAAATCTACCTTACTTAATAGATTAACTAATTCAGATGTATTAGAAGAAGATAAACTATTTGCAACCCTTGACCCAACTACTAGAAATCTAAAGTTGCCAGAAGGACAAGAAATACTATTAACTGATACTGTAGGATTTATTAGAAAACTTCCTCATCATTTAGTAAATGCATTTAGATCTACGTTAGAAGAAGCAAAATATTCAGATATAATTATTCATGTTGTAGATTCATCTAATCCACAGATGGAAAAACAAATGCATGCAGTTTATGAGACATTAGACAACTTAGATGTAAGAGATAAACCTATAATTACGGCATTTAATAAGATGGATAAACTTATAGAGAAGCCAATATTAAAGGATTTAAAGGCAGAAAAAATAGTATTTATATCAGCCCTGCGTGAAGAAGGAACAGATGATTTATTATCTTCAATTGAAATAATTTTAAAGGAACAAAAAGTATATATAGAGAAATTATATGATTTTAAAGATGCTGGAAAGATTCAACTAATTAGAAAGTATGGTCAACTAATTAGTGAAGAGTATGTAGAAGATGGAATATATGTAAAAGCATATATTGAATCAATATATCAAGATAAAATATAAAATAGTAGGATATTAACAGAAGGAGATGCCTCTAGTCAAATAGACAAGGGTCATCTCCTTTTGTTAATATTTTATATTTTTAAATTACAATCCATATTATATACGTCTTAGTGCTTCTATTGGACTTAACTTAGCAGCTTTCTTGGCAGGATATATACCAAAGAAAATACCAACTGCTGAAGAGAATAGAGTAGTTAATATAACTGCAGATCCACTAATTGAAGGAGTAAATGCATAAGTAGGAGATAACATACTTATTATTCCGCAAATTATTGATGCACCTATTAATCCAGATAAAATACCCAATATTCCTCCAAGCATAGCAATGATTGCTGATTCTGATAAGAATTGAAGCATTATAGAACCAGTCTTTGCTCCAAGTGCTTTTCTAATACCAATCTCTCTAGTACGTTCTGTTACAGATACAAGCATTATATTCATAACACCAACACCACCTACAAATAATGAGATTGCAGCTACTAATGATATAAATAAGGTTATCATATTAATTACTGTATTTATTGTAGAAAGATAATCACTAAAACTTTGAACTCTAAATATATCTTCACCTTTGCAGTTGTGACGAGATTCTAAAACATTTATTACCTTATCACATATTGCTTTAGAGTCTACATTATCTTCAGGAATAAAATATATACCATAGTATTCGTCAGAAGCATAACCTAAAGAATATTCAAAAGTAGTTAGAGGAACATTTAAGTATATAGGTGCATCTGAATATGAGTAGGATACAAGTGTATTTCCTTCTTCAAAACTTGTTATACCGATAATAGTATATTCTACTATTCGCCCATTAACGTTTATTTCAATAGGCATTCCGAGTACATCTGTTGTACCATATAATTTAATAGCGTCTTCCGCACTAATGTAACATACTAACTTTCCAGCTTGGTATTCATCTTTATTAAAATATCTACCTTTGCTTATAATGCTATAGCTTTCAAATAAATAATTGTTTTCAGTACAACCATAAGCATAAGCATCAAAATCACCTTTTTGAGTAGATACTTTTCCAGGTAGAGAATCATTTAATTGAATTGCTTTAATGCCATCTACATTGTCTTCTATATATAGGATGTCATCTTTAGTGATAGTATAATTATAGTCATTTACAACTATTGCTATTTGACCACTACCAATACTATCTAGTTGGCTTGTAATAGTTTCTTTAGCACCATTTCCAATTGACATAATAAGTATAACAGAAGATATACCTATAATAATTCCAAGCATTGTTAGAAACGAACGAATCTTATTAGAAAGTATGTTGAAGAATGCCATTTTTATATATTCATAAAGTTGTGACATATTGTAACCTCCTAATGTTATTTGTCCTCGTTTGTAGTGTCGTCTTCTATATTAGTAGGTAATATAGGGTTAACAGGCATACCTTCAATAGTAGTAGCTGTTACTGTAGTAATAACCATATCATCAGTAGTAAGACCATCGATAACTTGAGTGTTTTCCATATCATTTATTCCTACTGTAATATATTGTTTAGCAATTAAGTTATCTTTTACTATATATACAAATGTACCGTTAGTATCAGTATTTACAGAAAGACTAGGTACAGTTAATACATTTTCTAGAGAAGCAGTGTTGATAATTACTTTAGCATCTAGACCTATTATAATAGCATCGTCAGGATTAGTAATAGTTACTTCGGCTTCAATAGTGATTGCACCATTGGCTCCAGTAGTGGCTACTTTACTTATGTATGTTACTTCACCTTGGTATTCTTTATTTAAGATAGTAACAGTTGCTGATTGACCAAGTGCAACTGATTCAAGATCTCTCTTTGAAAGTGAAACACTAACTTTAATGCTGTTTGTATCGGCAATGGTGTATACTTGCATGCCAGGTGCAGTAGTAGAGCCTTTCATAACATCAAGTGAAGTAATAATACCGTTTTTATCAGCCAAAATACCAGCTTTTCCTTCTTCTAAAGAAGTAGCAGCAGCTTCAACTTGTAAAGAAGATAACTGATTAGTAACATTTAATTGTTCTCTTTGTGCAGAAGTAAGAACTCCAGCTTCAGCGCTTTCAACTATTGATTCTTGAGTTGAAAGTTGAACTTTTAACTCTGATAGTTCAGTATATTTTTGTGATATAGCTGCATCTACTTGAGCGTTAGCACTTGGAGTAGCGGCTATAATATCTTCAAGATTAGCAATCTCTGCTGTTAATGCATCACGTTCTGCAATTTTTGCAGTATAAGTTGGATTAGAAGATATATCTGTTCCTTGAGGATTATTTGTAATAATAGTTTGTATTTCTGAAAGTACAACTGCTAAGGCAGCTCTTTTTTCTGATAATGATATGTATAACTCGTCAGTTCCATCACTTGTATAGCTTCCTTGAAGATTAGTTATTTCTTGTTCAAGAGTAGCAATCTGAGATTTTAGGTTAGCAACATTAGTTTTGGCTTTATCAATATCTGAGATAGTTTTATTAGAATTATCAATAGTACTTTGATTAGATAAATTAGTTGATTTTGCTGATAGGGAGGCTTGAGTATATTGATCCTCTAAATCAGATGTGTCAAAAGTTATAATAGTATCACCTTTTTTAACTGTTTGACCAACTTTTACATTTACATCACTTACTGACGCAGAAACTGGAGATGTGTATGTAGTTACATCACCACTTGATACAAGGCCACTTGTACTTACTACTGATGATATATCACTATTGGTAGGATTAACAACTTCTACAGAAGAACCTAAGCTACTTCCTAATTTACTTAATAATGAACCTATTATTATGCAAAATATAATAATTGCGCCTACCACAGATAAGGTAATAATTAATGCAAGCTTTTTGCCTGGCATTTTCTTTTTTGCTGTCTTTGCTGACATAGTATTAATTCCTCCTTGATTATATAATTAATTATCTTCTCTTGTTGTATCAGATTCTATTTTCCCATCCATTATTTTAACAACACGTTTAGCATTAGAAGCTATTTGATTATCATGTGTAATTAGAATAATGGTTCTTCCATCTTCATGAAGCTGATGAAGAATATTCATTATATCTTTAGTTGATGAAGAATCTAGATTACCAGTTGGTTCATCAGCTAAAATAACAGGTGGTTTAGCCGCAATTGCTCTTGCAATAGCAACTCTTTGTTGTTGTCCACCACTCATTTCAGATGGTTTGTGTTTTATTCTGTTTTCAAGACCTACTATTTTTAATGCGTTAAGTGCTAATTCGTGACGTTCATTAGCTGGAAGTCCTCTATATATTAGAGGTAGTTCAACATTTTCAATAGCAGTTAGATTAGATATTAGGTTAAAACCTTGAAATATAAATCCTATTTGTTTGTTACGTATATCAGATAATTGATTGTCACTCATATGAGAAACATCCTCTCCTGATAGAATATATTTGCCAGAAGTAGGAACATCTAAGCATCCCAACATATTCATTAATGTAGATTTACCAGAGCCTGATTGACCAATAATGGCAATAAATTCACCTGGGTTAATATCTAGAGATATATTATCTAATGCACGAACTTCATTTTCTCCTGGATTATATATTTTCATAATATTTTCAATATGTACTAATGTATCCAAGTTAAAACTCCTTTCATAAAATTTATTGTATGTAATTATAATAAATAACATGGTTAGTTACTTGTGTAATTAACCATATCACCCTGTAGAGTATTTGTCAATTAGAAATTTAACATCTACTCCAGTAACCCCATGATTACTAAAATCAAAACGACTTAGAATGATAATTTACTTCAACTTTCATTATGATACAAAACAAAGATAAATATATAGTTAAGTAAAGGTAAAGAAAGTATTAAGTTTTATAAAGTAATAACTATGTAATAATACAGTATAAAATGAATTAATAAAATAAATGCGAACATATTGAAATATAATTGTAAGAAAGAGATAATATATATTAAAAATAACTTTGTGGTATAATATGTCGTAATATGGTATAATATGTCACAACACAAAATAACTAGCTAGATTATAATTAGCTAGTTATTTTAATGTGTACATATTATGTGTATTGAGGATAGAAGGTAATAAGATTTACAAAACAATAAACAGTTAACTTATGAGGAAAGGGAAAATAAAATGAGAAAGAGGTTATCAAGAATTATATCAACCATATTAGCAATAACATTAATGTTAGTAGCTGTATTGCCACAAGATGTATATGCAAATGAAATTGGTGAAAATTTAGAAATAGAAACAAATAGTAATGAAAGTATTTATCAAGGTGCTAATTATCAAGTGGAATATATAATAGATTCACAGTGGGATACGGGATATAATGGAACAGTAATAATTACAAATACCAGTGATAAAGATATTCATAACTGGATGATTAAATATAATTCAACAGATAAAATAGAAAACATATGGAA
>JAVBSN010000065.1:0-14137 GCA_031547045.1 Lachnospiraceae bacterium | reverse complement strand
AAAAGGTTACTTTTTATATAGGTTTTGATGCTACAGCAGATAGCTTAACAGCAGGACATTTCCTTACAGTAATGGCAATGACACATATGCAACAACATGGTCATAAGCCAATTGCATTACTTGGTGGTGGTACTACAATGATTGGTGATCCGTCTGGTAAAGCAGATATGCGTCAACTTATGACAAGAGAGCAAATAGATTATAATGCAGAATGTTTTAGAAAACAATTATCTAGATTTATAGATTTTGATAATGATAATGCAATAATTGAGAATAATGCTGATTGGTTATTAGATCTTAATTATGTTGAATTTTTAAGAGAAGTTGGTGTTCATTTTTCAGTAAACAAGATGCTTACAGCAGAATGTTATAAGCAACGTATGGAAAAAGGACTTACATTCTTTGAATTTAACTATATGTTAATGCAAAGTTATGATTTCTGGGTATTAAATAAGAAATATGATTGTAAATTAGAGCTTGGTGGAGATGACCAATGGTCAAATATACTAGGTGGTGCAGATTTAATTAGAAGAAAAGAAAGAAAACAAGCATATGGTCTTACATTTACACTTCTTACAACTTCTGATGGGACTAAGATGGGTAAAACAATGAAGGGTGCTGTATGGCTAGATCCTAATAAGACAACTCCTTATGAGTTTTATCAATACTGGAGAAATATTGAGGATTCTAATGTTGAGAAATGTCTTGGACTTCTTACTTTCTTACCAATGGATGAGGTTAGAAGACTTGGTGCATTAGAAGGTGCTGAGATTAATAAAGCTAAAGAAGTGTTAGCATATGAGATAACTAAGATTGTTCATGGTGAAGAAGAGGCAATTAAAGCTCAGGAAGCTGCTAAGACTGTATTTGCAGCAGGTGGTATAAGCGAGAATATGCCTACAGTAAGCTATAATGAAGAACAATTTAGTGAAGGTATTGATATTAAAACAATACTTGTTGATTCTAAGATGTGTACGTCTGGTTCAGATGCAAGAAGAAATATTCAACAAGGTGGTGTATCTGTAAATGATGTTAAAGTAACAGATGCTAATGCTAAGTTTACAAAAGCAGATTTTAATGAAGATGGTGTTCTTATTGTTAAAAAAGGTAAGAAAAATATATATAAAGTAACATGTGAGTAACTAGTAATGTAACATTGATGAAAGAAAGAGAGATTATGATTATGTCTAATGATTCACTTTTAGGATTAAGCATTTTGGGGATAATAGCAGTTATATTTATAATGATTTTTGCAATAGCAATAATTACTTATTTAATTAGTGCATATCCAATATATAAGATGGCTAAGAAGATGGGAAGAGCTAATCCATGGCTTGCATGGATACCAATAGCAAATACATATATGATGTTTGCTATACCAGAAAAGCCAGTTGATTTGTTTAATGGTAAGATACATTTTGAAGATCGAAGTAAAGCGTTTTTATTATGGTTAGCTATTACTTATGGTGGTTCGGCTATAATAGGTATGGCAAGTATGGTAACAGTTATTCCGATATTAGGTACTATAATATATATGGTGTTATATATGGCATATATAGCAGTAATATATATTGTTAAATATGTAATGTATAAAGATATATATGATACATTTATGCCGGATCAAAACAATGTTGTGTTTGGTGTATTGACAGTATTCATACCAATCGTAGGTATTGTAATGCTTTGGATTGCTGCTTCTAAAGAGCCAGATTCATATATTGAACCAGTTAATTACAATTAATTAACATATATACACTGTTAATTTAAGAAAGAGGGGGATTTAGTTATGTATACACAAAGTACAGATTATGATGCTTTATTTGCAGGTGGAATGGCTATATTTATTTTAGTTATATATGCTGTTTTATTTGTTATAATAATAGCTGCGTATGTAGTTCAAGCTATTCCATTATATAAGATGGCAAAAAAAATGGGGAGACAACACCCATGGCTTGCATGGATACCAGTAGGAAATATGTATATTATGTATGCAATACCTAATAAACCATTTGAGCTTTTTAAAGGAAAAATACATTTTGAGGAAAGATACAAGGCATTTATATTGTCAATAGCTGTTACCTGGGGTGGTGCAATATTAGTTTGGATTTGTAGTATATTTGCGTTTATCCCGATAATAGGCATACTGGTGATTATAGGAATGTATTTAATAGATATAGCATTATTTGTATTTATATATATAATGCATTATCCTATGTATAAGGATATATATGATACATTTATGCCAGATCAAAACAATGTAGCAATGGCAGTATTAAGTCTTTTTGTACCTATTGTAGCCATTGTAATGCTTTGGATAGCTGCGTCAAAAGAACCAGTTCAATATGTAGAACAATCAAATTATAATTCATATATGTAATTTAATTTTATAATATTAAACATCATATATTTGCCACCGGGTAAATATTAATAGATGCTTGAACATATTCCATTAGGTCTTAGAAGGAATATGTCCAAGCATTTTTTGTGTTTTATTTCAAGAAAGGATATTTATTATGAAAAATACATTATTAAAAGACTTTGGCAAATTTGTTACCTACAACATTTTAGGAATGATTGGATTATCATTCTATATACTTGTGGACACTTTCTTTGTAGCTGCTAATATGGGTAGTAAAGGATTAACAGCTCTTAATCTTGCTATATCTATATATAGCTTTATTAATGGTACTGGTTTAATGATAGGTATTGGAGGAGCAACACGTTATGCAATTTCTAAAGCAAAGAAAGAAGATTACTATGCAAATCGTATATATACAGTGTCAATTATTATAGGAATATTTATAGGAACTATATTAGCTATACTAGGATTTACAATGTCTTATAGACTTGCTGGAATATTAGGTGGACAGGGAGAAATACAAACATTAACTGGAACATATTTAAAAGTAATATTAGGTTTTGCACCATTTTTTATTACTAATAACGTTCTAGTCGCATTTATTAGAAATGATAATAATCCTAAATTATCTATGGCTGGAATGCTTATTGGAAGTTTTTCTAATATAATTTTAGATTATGTATTTATGTTTATATTTAATATGAGCATGTTTGGTGCAGCATTTGCAACAGGGCTTGCTCCTGTTATTAGCATATGTATATTGAGTAGTCACTTTATTAAAAGAAGAAATGGATTTAAACTTGTTAGTGGAGTTTTCAGTAATATTTTAAAAGATATAAGAGATATTGTTAATCTAGGTATATCTGCATTTGTAAATGAAATTGCTTCAGGTATTGTACTTATTACCTTTAATTTACTTATATTAAATATATGTGGTGATGTTGGAGTTGCTGCATATGGTATAGTTGCAAATCTATCTTTGGTAGCTATTTCTATATTTACAGGTGTTTCACAAGGAACACAACCATTAGTTAGTAATTATTACGGAAAAGGAAAAGTAAATAATATTAAAACTTTATTGAAATATGGAATTATATTAGCCAGTTTAATTGGAGTAACATTAACAATTGTTGGCTATGCATGTACTAATACACTTATAGGTATATTTAACAGTGAAAATAATATAGAACTTAGTAAAATCGCATTTAAGGGGATTAGACTATATTTCTTAGGATTTATACCAGCAGGTATAAATATAGTTATAGCAGGCTATTTAAGTGCTATAGAACGTGGTAAACAAGCTTTTACTATATCTATTATTAGAGGATGTATAGGCATTATGATTTTTGCAATTATATTATCTTATTGTTTTGGGATGAATGGTATATGGATTTCATTTATATGTGCGGAAGGATTAACCCTTATTATTGGATTCATATGTATACTATCTTCAACATTAAAAAAATAGCCAATGTGTTGAAGAAGTACTAAATATAAATAATAAAACGCCTATTATGCAATAATATGTATATATAATTGATGTAATATTAAAAACACTAGATAATATACGTATTATTTGGTAAAATAAATTGGAGTGTTTGTAAATATAAATCAATATGCAATAGGTGAATATAATATGAGTAAAAACAAGGCAGAGAAAATCAAAAAAGTAAAACCTGAAAAAGTAAAAAAAGAGAGAGTAAAAAAAGATAAAAAAAGTAAAAGAGAAAAGCTTGATCAACGTTCCAAGGAAGTAAAATGGGATAAGCTTGATAATACTGCTAACTTATTTCCTGTAATAACAACAGAAAGCATGAGTAATGTTTATAGAATAGCAGTTACTTTAAAAGAAGATATTAATAGAGATATATTACAAGAGGCATTAGAGAAAGTATTGCCATATTTTGATGTGTTTAATTCAAGAATGCGAAAAGGTGTTTTCTGGTACTATTTTGAAAGTAACAAGAAAGCAATACCAAAAATAAAAGAAGAGCATAATTATCCTGGAATGTATATTGATCCATATGCCAATAACAGCTATATGTTTCGTGTATCATACTATCGTAATAGAATTAACTTAGAAGTATTTCATGCATTAGCTGATGGAAATGGAGCTTTAATATTTTTAAAAGAGTTAGTATATCAATATTTAAGAATGACACATCCAGAATTAAAAGATAAAGTATCTGACAGCCTTAGTAGTGAGGCCTCTCTTAACAAAGAAGATAGTTACTTGAAAAATTATAAAAAGAGTAATGCCAAACCATATAAGACAGCAAAAGCGTATTTAGTAAAGGGAGAAACGCTGGCAGCTCGTGAATTAGGTGTAATACATGGTTATATTGATATGGCATCTTTGAAAACTATTTGTAAAGAAAAAGGAATTACAGTTAATCACTATTTAATTAGTGCATTATTTTATAGTATTTATAAAGAATACCTACATGAACAACCAAGTAAATTACCTATTAGTGCATGTGTTCCAGTTAATTTACGTCCTTATTTTGATTCTAATACTATTAAAAACTTTTTTGTTGTTATTACAGCTAGTTTTAAACCTGAAAAAGAACATTATACTTTTGAAGATATAATAGATATTGTTTCTAATGATTTAAAAGATCAAATGACAAAAGAAAATCTAGAGAAATTGTTTTCTTATAATGTTGCAAATGAAAAAAATCTTATAATGAGAGTAGTACCATTGTTTATTAAAAACATGGCTATGAGACATGTATATAATACTTCAGCAAAAGCAAATACAACTACAGTTACTAATCTAGGACTTATTAAAGTTAAGGAAGAGTATGAAGAGTATATAGAGCAGTTTCATGCTACCTTGTCTCCATCAAAGGGACAATATATTAAAGGAACTGTTTGCTCATATAGTGATACACTTGTATTTACATTTAGTTCTATACTAAAGGATACGTCAATTCAGAAGACATTTTTTAGAATATTTGTAAAAGATGGTGTTAATGTTTCAATAGAAAGTAATGGTGTATATTATGAATAAATGTAATAAATGTAATATAGAAGTAATGGATGATTCTATTGTATGTCCACTTTGCAATACTGTTTTAGATAGGGACGAAGAAAATAGCAAACAAATAAATGTTTATCCCGATTTTATTGATGAAGATAGAATATTTAATCTAGTAATGCGAATATTTGTATTTTGCTCTATTTTAATTGGAGCTGTATTAGTAACTATTAATTATTTAACGTTTTCTAAAATATGGTGGTCAGCAATATGTATAGGTGCAATGGTATATTTATGTATTACTCTTAAATATTCTGTTCAACGCAACTCAAATTATATTATGAAGTTAATTATCCAGACAATAGGAGCTATATTGTTAACTATTCTAATAGATAATATTATTGGATATAGAGGGTGGTCAGTAAATTACGTATTACCTAGTGCCATTATATTAGTTGATATAGGTATTGCAATAATGATGATACTTAATTCTACTAGTTGGCAAAGTTATATTTTATTTCAAATATTTATGATATTTACAGGCTTTGTATCTTTTGTTATGTATGAGCTTAATGTTATTACTTATCCAATAATGACCTTTATTGCCTTAGGAGTATCTTTGTTATTCTTCTTAGGTACAATAATATTAGGTGGCAAGAGAGCTACGACAGAATTAAAGAGAAGATTTCATGTTTAATTTTGTATAGAACGGAGAATATAATGAGTAAAAATACGGTTAGCCTTAGAGGAAAAATATTAAGAGATGTAGTAGCAGAAGTAAATAATAATCAGCTTATTAAAAATCAAATTAAAAAAGGTGAATTAAGAGTAGAAAGAAAAGAAAATCCTTGGAAATGTCCTAAACATTATAATTTAGATAAAATATATAGAGAAGAGTTTTCTATGGAATGGTTTACCCCTAATGAAGCTAACCTAGATAAAGTTGTATTACAACTACATGGTGGCGGTTATGTAGGAGGATTGAAAAATTCATATAGAAATTTTGCTCATTTATATAGTAAAGTAGGTAAGAATATATGTGTGTTAACACCTGATTATAGACTTGCCCCAGAAAATATATTTCCAGCAGCATTAGAAGATGCTTATGAAGCATATAAATGGTTATTAGAAAAGGGATATAAACCAGAACAGATTATATTAGCTGGTGATTCTGCTGGTGGTGGACTTGCAGTAGCCTTATGTATGTATTTAAGAGACCGTAATTTACCATTACCTAAAGGAATTGTAACCATGTCTCCTTGGACTAATTTAACTGCTACTGGTTTATCATATGAAGATAATTTTGAAATTGATCCTGTATTTGGAAATACAAAGGACAGTCAAATATATGATTCAGCATATGTAGGAGAACATGACCCAAAGAATCCATATATATCACCAGTATTTGGAGATTATACAGGATTTCCACCAATACTTATTCAAGTAGGAACTCATGAGATGCTACTTAGTGATTCTAAAGATATGGCAAAAAAAGCAATTGATAATAATGTATCCATACAATTAAGTATATATGAAGGTATGTTCCATGTATTTCAAATGGCTGGAAACATGCTTCCAGAATCGAAGAGAGCATGGAAAGAAATAGGTGGTTTTATTAATCGATTATAAGGAGAGTAGCTATGAATCCAATAGGGGTTATATTTGATTTTAACGGAACTATGTTTTTTGATTCTGATAAACATGAAAAAGCATGGAAGTCATATATAGAAGAACTTTGTAACAAAGAAATTAGTGAAGAAGAATTAGAAAATTATATACATGGAAGGACAAGTAGTGTTATTTTAGAACATTTTCTTGGAGATTCTTTACCTAGTGAAACAATATATCAATTATCACAAGAAAAAGAGCTTGTATATAGAATGCTTTGTATGAAGGATAAAGACAATCTGAAATTAGCTCCTGGTTTAGAAGACTTTCTTAGTTATTTATCAAAATCAAATATACCAATGACTATAGCAACAGCTACTAATTGGGACAATGTTGATTTTTATTTTGATGTATTTGATTTATATAGATGGTTTGATATAAACCAAGTAGTATATGATAACGGAACATTAAGAAGCAAGCCAGAACCTGACGTATATTTACAAGCAGCAAAAGCAATAGATGTAGCACCCGAGAATTGTATTGTATTTGAAGATGCATTAACAGGGATTAAAGCGGCTATAAATGCTGGTGTACGAAATGTTGTAGTTGTTACAGGTGATAGCACACCAGATATAATAGGAATTGATAAAATAGTTGCTGTTATTAAAGACTACACTATGTTAGATGAGGATTTGACAATATTTAATTAAAATAAATGCAACCTTATGTTTAAATAATTGTATTAAATATAGGTGTATTTAATTATATTAAAATTTATGTTTTAAGGGGGATTTAAATGGGTAAGAGAAGAACTAAATTTACGGCAGAGCTTAATATGGATGCACAAATTGTCTATTCCATAATTAATGAATATTTAGAAAAGCAACTATTCAAACCAATAGTTATTAAGAAAGAGAATGTATGGCAATCAAAGCCAATATCATTATCAACGCCAAGATGTTTTGGATATACATATACTAATGGAACACTAGTAATCGAAGCTTGGATTAGGGATGTATTAATACCAGGAATCTATATGGGAGAATCAAGATTAACGGGAGTATCTAATATTCTATTAAAAAATGAATATTCACATCAAATAAAGAAACTAATTGATATGTTATATGAAATTAAAGGTAAGGATGAATATACTTTTAATCCAGATGAATATAAAACAAATGCACCTATGGAGGATGATGAGGCAATATCCAATAATACCTCATCAAATTCTGCATATAAGAATATACCTCAATCTAATAATACTGTAAAAAATAATAATAAGAGCCCTGAAGGTCGTGCAAGTAATGGAACTATAATTTCTATTATCGCACTTGTTGTTTCAATAATTTCTTTTAGTGCTATAGGTGAGGTTTTTGCACTTATTATAGGATGTGTAGGCATTAAATATTGTAAAATAGGGTTAGAATCAGAAACAAAAAGAGGTACTGCCAAGGGTGGTATTATAATAGGTATAATAGCAGAATGTATTGCTATACTTGCATTGATTTTGTATACTGTATATTATTTTATGTGCTGAGAATGATTTTTTTGTTAGAGAATGAGGGAAAATATTATGGGGAAGAAAAGAACAAGATATGATATTACACTTAATAAACCAGATGAGTTTGTTGAAACAATTATTAATGATTATCTAAAAAAACAAGAATATAGACAAATAGTACTTAAGGATGAACTTATTTGGCAAAGTGGAATAAGCGCTATTGCTGCACCAAAATGTTTTAAATATTCATACTTAAATGGAATACTTCATATAGAAGCATGGTTTATGAAAACTATAATAGGTAATTTGATATATGAAGAGTTGGATTTATCTGGACATTGGATAAGAACCGTTGAATACAAAAATGAAATAGAAGATTTGATTAAGATTTTGCAACAGAATATACCTGATTATAATAGTGTTCAAACAAATAATACATACGAACAACAAATAAATCATATAGAACCAGTAATGATAAATGGTTTTGATTTAAAGAGAAATGCTACAAAAGGATTTATAATATCCCTTATATCCCTTATTATATCACTTGGATTAGTGTGTGTATTGATATTCGCAGATTATGCATTGGTATCTGTACCACTTATTCTCATATCAGCATGGGGAATTACTGAAGCTAGAAAAGGACAGAATTCTAGTAAACAAGAATTAGGAATAGCTGGTATGGTAATGGGAACAATATCTATAATTATACAACTTATAATAGCTATTTTGATTACCATTGCAAAATTTATTTAAGATTAATTTTCAATGTATATAAAAATTATATTAGGAGATATATAATGAAAAAAAATAGAACAAGATATAAAATAAGATTAAATAAACCAAAGGAATTTGTGGATTTTATTATAAATGATTATCTCACTAAAAACGGATTTAAAAATACTTCATATAATGGAGAAAAATTCTGGCAATGTAAACGTATAGGAACACCTAAATGTTTTAATTATACATACGAAGATGGAATTTATGAAGTTGAGGCATGGATTAGAAGTAGTTATTTTTTGATTATTGAAACAGAATTAGATCTAAATGGTATGAAAGAGAGAAATCTAAAAATTGAGTTTAAAAATGAACTTGATGAATTAGTTGAATTATTAGAACAAGATATTGATCCCAATATTAATTATGGCAATATGAGTGATTATAATATGCAACAAGTATTAAATGATAACCATGTACAAGTTAAAGGTTGGAACAATGACGGAGATGCATATATTGGCTTTATCTTATCGATTTTAGGAATAATACTTTCTCTGATATTATTAATAATGAATCCAATAGTATATTTGATTTCTGCAGGATTAGGTGTTGGTGGTATAATGAATAGTTTTAGAGGAAGAACATCTAATGAAAAAGGACTTGCAAATGCTGGAATAATTTTAGGGATATTAGCTATAATAATAACAATAGTAATGTTAATTATTGCCATACAACTTTGTATAATATAGTAAAACAAAAAACTAACACATTTTTCAGTGTTAGTTTTTTGTTTTTATTATAATAATTCAGCAACATCATATATAAGTTTAGATGTTTTTTCCCAACCAAGACATGGATCTGTAATAGATTTTCCGTAACATCCATCACCAATTGATTGACAACCATCTTCAATATAACTTTCAACCATAACACCTTTTACTAATTTCTTAATATCAGAAGAGTAGTGCATACTGTGTAATACTTCTTTTACAATACGTGGTTGTTGATCCCATTTCTTACCTGAATTATTGTGATTTGCATCAACAATACAAGTAGGATTCTTAAGGTCAAATTGATTGTATATATCAGATAACATCATTAAGTCTTCATAATGATAATTAGTAATTGATTGACCATATGGATTTAATGCACCTCTTAAAATAGCATGTGTTAAATCATTTCCAGAAGTCTTAGCTTCCCATCCAGAATACATAAATGTATGTTTCATTTGTCCTGCTAAACAAGAGTTCATCATAACTGAGAAATCACCACTTGTAGGATTCTTCATACCGACTGGAATATCCATACCAGAAGCAGTTAACCTATGTTGTTGATCTTCAACACTTCTAGCACCAATAGCAACATATGATAATAAATCCTCCATGTATAACCAATTTTCAGGATATAACATTTCATCAGCAGCAGTTAAATGAGTTTCCTCAATTGCTCTTATATGCATCTTACGAATGGCTTTTAGACCTGCAACAAAATCACTTTTATCCTCTGGATTAGGTTGATGAAGCATACCTTTATATCCAGAACCATTAGTTCTTGGTTTATTAGTATATATTCTTGGAATTATTAAGATTTTCTCTTTAACCTCTTCACCAATTCTAGCTAATCTATTAACATAATCACATACAGCATCTTCATTATCTGCTGAACATGGACCAATTATAAATATAAATTTATTTGACTCTCCAGTAAAAATTTTTCTAATCTCTTCATCTCTAGATTTCTTAATCTGCTGTAATTCAGGACTCATAGGAAGTTCTTCTTGAATTTCTTTTGCAGATGGAACACGTTTAATTAAATTAATACTCATTCTCGTCTTTCTCCTTTGCTTTTTAATCGCTTTTAGTTTACTACGTTAAAGTAGGGAAGTCAATCAAAGATTATAAACTTGAATAAAAACTACCATTAAATGTATATAATTAATAAATATTATGGTATACTATGAGTACTTGGTGACTGGCAGAGAACTTGGTGAGGTATTGTCGAGCCTAGTCGTAGCCGTATCTTATAATTGACTGAGGTATTTTCGAAGTCAATGAAAAGATTGTATTTTCGAACCTAGTACGAATGCACACCTAGTCACTTAACGAGGTATTGACGAGCCTAGTGTATATGGTGTTACCCGAGTACTTACTTATGGTGAATTTCAAACAGGAGGGCGAATTTATGATAGATAGAGTTATATGGGTTATATTAGATAGTGTTGGTATGGGCGAACTTCCAGATGCTAATCTTTTTGGCGATGAAGGTGCAAATACATTAGGTCATATTTTTGAAAAACATCCAGATATTAATATTCCCAATATGTTATCAATGGGATTAGGCAATATTGAAGGTATGACTATTATTGATAAAGTTAGTGAACCTATTGGAGCATATGGTAAATGTGCAGAATTATCCATGGGAAAAGATACAACTACGGGACATTGGGAAATGATAGGTATTCATACCCCTAATCCATTTCCAACATACCCTAATGGATTTCCAAGTGAAATTATAGATGAATTTATAAAGTTAACTGGTTGCAAAGGAGTACTTGGCAACAAAGTAGCATCAGGAACAGAAATTATTGCTGAACTTGGTGATGAGCATACGAAAAACGGTTATCCTATTATATATACATCTGCTGATTCAGTATTTCAAATAGCAGCTTCTGAAGATGTTCTTGGTGTTAACACCTTATATAATATGTGTAAGATTGCTAGACGAATCTTATCTGGTAAACATGGTGTTGGCAGAGTAATTGCAAGACCATTTAAACGTAAAGATGGTGAATATGTTAGAACTTCTAATAGAAGAGATTTCTCCCTTAATCCCCCTAAAGATAATTTATTAAATAGCTTAAAAGATAATGGCTATACAGTAGTCGCTGTTGGTAAAATAGAAGATATTTTTAACGGAATAGGTATAACTGATGCTGTTCATACAAAAGATAATATGGATGGCGTTGATAAGACCCTTCAATATATGAATTCTGTAGATAAAGGTTTAATATTTACAAATCTTGTTGAGTTTGATATGAAATGGGGACATAGACGAGATGTAGATGGTTATGCTATGGGATTAGAAGAATTTGATAATAGATTACCAGAAATAATTAACAATATGAAATCTAATGATTTATTAATAATAAATGCTGACCATGGATGTGATCCAGCATTTAAGGGAACAGATCATACTAGAGAATATATACCTGTATTGATGTATGGTAAAAGTATCAAACAAAATACTGATTTAGGTATATGTGATAGTTTTGCTGATATAGGTCAAACAATTGCAGATATTTTCAAAGTTGATAAGCTTAGCATTGGAGAAAGTTATATTGATAAAATTTTATAGATTTTGTTAATACCTTGGAGGCATAATATTATGAGAATGTACGATGTAATTATGAAAAAAAGAAATGGTAGTCAACTTTCTAAAGAAGAGATTAAATACGTAGTTGAAGGGTATACAAATGGAACTATTCCAGACTATCAAATGTCAGCATTTTTAATGGCTATATACTTTGTAGGCATGAATGAAGAAGAGACAGTTAATTTAACAATCGCTATGGCTGATAGTGGAGATAGACTGGATTTATCCAAAATAAATGGTATTAAGGTTGATAAACATAGTACAGGTGGTGTAGGAGATAAGACATCACTTATTATCGGACCAATCTTAGCTGCTTTAGATGTTCCCATTGCTAAGATGAGTGGAAGGGGACTGGGACATACTGGCGGAACTATAGATAAATTAGAAAGTATAGAGGGATTTAATACTGCCCTTACAGAAGAACAATTTATTAATAATGTAAATAATATAAAATTAGCTATAGTTGGTCAGACAGCTAATCTAGCACCTGCTGACAAGAAAATATATGCTTTAAGGGATGTTACAGCAACAGTTGATAATTATTCTTTAATTGCATCTAGTATTATGAGTAAAAAACTTGCAGCAGGAGCTGATGTAATAATTCTTGATGTTAAAACTGGTTCAGGAGCATTTATGCAAACAGAAGAAGAGGCTATTAATCTTGCAAAGGCAATGGTTTCTATTGGAACAATGGCAGACAAAGAAACTTATGCTGTTATTACAGATATGAATGAACCTTTAGGCAATAAAGTAGGGAATTCTTTAGAAGTTATTGAAGCAATAGAGATTCTTAATGGTAGTGGAGATAAACGTTTATTAGAAATCAGTATAACTTTAGCTTCATATATGTTACTTGGAGCTAAGAAAGTATCATCCATTGAAGAAGCTAGACAGCAGATATTAAAAGTAATTAATGATAAATCAGCCTTGAATAAATTTGCTGAATTTGTAGAAGCTCAAGGTGGAAAGTCTGAATATATTTACAATGTAGATATATTTAGAAAAGCTACATTTATAGAACCTGTTTATATAGGAGAAGGCTATTTAGATAAATGTAATACAAGTGAAGTAGGAATGGTATCTCTAATGCTTGGTGGTGGACGAGCTACAAAAGATAGTGAAATCGATTTAACAGTTGGAATTAATATTTGCAAGTCACTAGGTGATTATATTAGAAAAGATGAACCTTTGGCTTATTTATATACAAATGATGCAGATATTCTAGAATCAGCAAAAAAAAGGTTAATAAATGCATATACTTTGTCTAATAATGTTGTTGAACCTGAAAAATGCGTAAAATGTATTATAACTAAGGATGATTTAGAGTTTTTATTGGAATAACTCTATAAGATATGTAATAAATTATAATAATTACTCTTATAGGAGTGTTATTTTTGAAAAAAATATTATATAAGAACTTAAAAATCTTGTTTGTTATGTTTTTCACTGTTATAATTGGTTGTGTAATTGGAAATATGGATATATATGCCAGTGAAACAGACACTACACAAATGTCAGAAGAAATAACAGAAGATATGTCTGAGGATAGTTCAGAAATAACAGAAGATAATTCAGCAACAGAAACTGTAAATGTATC
>JAVBSN010000101.1:0-4301 GCA_031547045.1 Lachnospiraceae bacterium | reverse complement strand
ATGTTTGAAGGTCTTAAGGCTTATAAATCAGTTGATGGACGTACATTAATGTTTAGACCACAGAAGAATATTGAAAGAGCAAATAGAACTAATGATAGAATATGCATTCCTGAGCTTGACCCAGATGATTTCTTAGATGCATTAAAGGCACTTATTAAGGTTGATGAAGAGTGGATTCCTAAGAAAGAAGGTACTTCTCTTTATGTAAGACCATTTATAATTGCTACAGACCCATTTTTAGGGGTTAGACCATCAAATACATATATGTTTATGATTATATTATCACCAAGTGGATTATACTATCCAGAAGGCTTAGATCCAGTTAAGATTTGGATTGAAGATGAATATGTTAGAGCTGTTAAAGGTGGTATTGGTGAAGCTAAGGTTGGTGGTAACTATGTAGCTAGTATTAAATCACAAGTAAAGGCTCATGATGAAGGTTATTCACAAGTATTATGGCTTGATGGTGTTGAGCGTAAATATATTGAAGAAGTTGGAGCTATGAATATCTTCTTTAAAATTAATGGTACAGTTGTTACTCCTATGCTTAATGGTAGTATATTACCAGGTGTTACTAGAGACTCTGTTTTACAATTATGTAGAGATTGGGGTCTACCGGTAGAGGAGAGAAAAATATCTATTGATGAGATATATGAAGCATCTGTAGATGGAACATTAGAAGAAGTTTGGGGAACTGGAACAGCAGCTATAATTTCACCTGTAGGACAACTAAGATGGGAAGACAGAATAATGATAGTTCAAGAAGGTGGTATCGGTGAGATAAGCCAGAAATTATATGATACAGTTACAGGAATTCAATTAGGTAAGATTGAAGATCCGCATGAGTGGATAGTTGAAGTAAAATAGTAGCGTATAGCTTAATAATATTTATAAGGGAAGTGTTGAAAAACACTTCCTTTTTAGGGAAAGAGAAAGATATGTATAGATTTTTTATGACAGGTCATACTACAATAGATGAATATATTAATATTGAGGGAACAGATGTTAATCATATTAAAAATGTTTTAAGATTAAATGTTGGAGATAAGATTACTGTTAGTGATGGCGAAGGAAAAGAATATATTTGCTCTATATACGAGATGCAAGAAGATGTAATAATTAATAAGATTGAAGATATTGTTGGTACTAATTCAGAATTAGGCATTAATATAGTCTTATTTCAAGGTTATCCCAAATCTGATAAGATGGAACTTATAGTTCAAAAAGTTGTAGAACTTGGAGTAACAGAAATTGTTCCTGTAATTACAAAAAGAACTATAGTAAAATTAGATGATAAAAAAGCAAGTAAGAAAATAGATAGATTTAATAGTATTGCAATGGCAGCAGCCAAACAATCAAAGCGAGGAATTGTGCCTACAGTTAAATCAGTAATGACATATAAAGAAGCTATAAAATATGCAAGTACATTGGATATGAATATAATACCTTATGAAGATGAAAGAGGAATTAAGCATTCAAAACAGGTAATTAAAGATATAAAGAGCAAGAACAGTCTTGGAATATTTATTGGTCCTGAAGGCGGATTCGCAGATGAAGAAGTAGAACAAGCTAAAAAAATTGGAGCTATACCTATTACATTAGGACATAGAATATTACGTACAGAAACAGCAGGACTTGCAGTTATGTCTATAATTATGTTTGAATTAGAAGAAGATTAGAGAGTTATATATTAGAATAGGAGTATTTTATGGAAGTATATTTAGATAATGCAGCTACAACTAGGGTTTTTCCTGAAGTAAGTGATATAATGATAGAAGCAATGGATGTGAACTATGGTAATCCCTCATCACTACATCAAAAGGGTGTAGATGCAGAAAAATATATTAAATATTCAAAAGATGTAATATCAAAAGAATTAAAAGTTGATGCTAAAAATATTGTGTTTACATCAGGCGGAACAGAATCTAACAATCAAGCATTAATAGGTGGAGCATTAGCAAATAGAAGAGCAGGTAAACATATAATATCTACTAATATAGAACATCCATCAGTATATAATCCTCTTATATTTTTAGAAGAACAAGGATATGAGATTACATTTTTGGAAGTTAACAAAGATGGATTAATAAATATGGAACAGTTAAAACAAGTAATGAGAGAAGATACAATATTAGTATCAACAATGCTTGTTAATAATGAGGTAGGTTCCATACAACCAATAGAAGAAATATCAAAATTTATAAAAAGTGTTAACCCTAATGTTGTATACCATGTTGACGGAATACAAGGATTTGGTAAAATGCATATATATCCAAAGAGAATGGGTATTGATATGTTAACAGTAAGTGGACATAAGATACATGGTCCAAAGGGAATAGGATTCTTATATATAGGAGATAAGGTTAAAGTAAAACCTATAATATATGGTGGTGGACAACAGAAAAATATGCGTTCTGGAACGGAAAATGTACCAGGAATAGCAGGATTAGGAAAAGCAACAGAGGTTATTTATAAGGACCTAGATAAGAGATTGGAACATTATAAATTAATAAAAGAAGCGTTTATTGATGGAATAATGAAGTTTGATAATGTGGTGAATAATTCCAAAGAGGCACCTCATATTGCAAATATAAGTTTTGGTGGAGTTAGAAGTGAAGTTATGCTTCATGCATTAGAGGATAAAGGAATCTATGTATCATCAGGTTCAGCTTGTTCAGCTAAACATCCAGGTATAAGTGGTGTTCTACAAGCAATCGATGTAGATAAGAATATGTTGGATTCTACACTTAGATTTAGTTTTTCTTGCTATAATACACTAGAGGATATAGAATATACGGTAAAGACCATAGGTGAATTATTACCTGTGCTTAGAAAATACGTTAGAAAATAATTATTAATTGAGGAGATATATATGGAATACAAGGCATTTTTAATTAAGTATGCAGAGATAGGTACAAAAGGCAAAAATAGATATGTTTTTGAAGATACATTATGTAGAGAAATAAGAAGTAGAATAAAAAAACTTGGTAGTTTTAATGTTCGTAAAGAATATGGTCGTATATTTGTTGAAGCCAATTCGGAATATGATTATGAAGATGTAATTACTAAACTTAAGAAAATATTTGGTATTAGTGCTATATGTCCAGTTGTAATAGTGGAAGATATATCATTTGAAAATGTAACAGATAAAGTAATAGAGTATTTTGATGAATGTTATGATAACAAGAACATTACATTTAAAGTTAATGCAAGACGTGCAGGAAAAACATATCCTAAAGATTCAATGGAAATCAATATGGAATTAGGTCACATTTTGTTAGAGAAATTTCCAGAATTAAAAGTAGATGTTCATAACCCTAATGTTATGTTAAATGTTGAAATAAGAAGTCAAGTATACATATATTCAGTTGTAATTCCGGGTGCTGGTGGACTTCCAGTTGGAACTAATGGTAGAGCAACAGTATTATTATCAGGAGGAATTGATAGCCCTGTAGCAGCATATATGATTGCTAAAAGAGGTGTACAACTAGATGCAGTATATTTTCATGCACCACCATATACAAGTGAAAGAGCAAAACAAAAAGTAGTAGATTTAGCTAGATTAGTATCAGAATATGCAGGAACAATTAATCTTCATATTGTAAACTTTACAGATATTCAATTAATGATATACGATAGATGTCCTCATGAAGAGCTTACAATTATTATGAAGAGATATATGGTAAAGATAGCAGAAGAAATAGCTAAGAAAACAGATAGTTTAGCAATAATCACAGGTGAATCAATAGGACAGGTATCTAGCCAAACTTTACAAAGTCTTGGTGTAATAGATAATATTTCAACAATGCCTATATATAGACCTTGTATTGGAATGGATAAACAAGAAATAATTGATATATCAGAGAAAATAGGTACATATGAAACATCAATACAACCATACGAAGATTGTTGTACAACATTTGTAGCAAAACATCCAGTTACACGACCTATACTTGAACGTATAGAAGAATCTGAGGAAAAACTAGCAGATGTAATAGATGATATGATAAAAGTTGCGTTAGACACAGTTGAATTAACTTGGGTAAGAGGATAATATAGATAATAGGACAAATAAAAAGGACAGACTAAATTGTCTGTCCTAATTATTGCTTATGCAATATAAATTATACTAAATATGGTGCAAGAGTTGTTAAAATCTCTTCGATATCTGATTCTGCATGTATGTTAAGGTCGATTGGCTTAGAAATATCTAAACTAAAAATACCCATAATAGACTTAGCGTCAATTACATATCTGCCAGATACTAAATCAAATTCAGCATCAAATTTGCTGATATCGTT
>JAVBSN010000126.1:0-8696 GCA_031547045.1 Lachnospiraceae bacterium | reverse complement strand
TGTTAGGTGACTCATTATTAGTAGCACCAATATTCAATGAAGAAGGAATAGGAGAATATTACTTGCCAGAAGGTCGTTGGACTAACTTCTTAACAGGAGAAGAGAGAGTAGGCGGTAAATGGTATTCTGAAAAGCATAGTTACTTAAGTATTCCTCTATATGCAAGAGAAAATAGTATTGTTGCATATGGTGCGGTAGATTCTGACTGTGTATATGATTATGCTGATGGAGTTACGTATAAAGTATTTGCAGTGGCAGATGAAGTATCATCTTGTACTTATAATGATAAGACAGAAGTTGAGAGCTCAGTATCAGTTAAGAAAGATGGAAATCAATATATTATATCAGTTGAAGCTAGTAAGCCATGTAAGGTTGTATTAGTAAATGTAACTGGTAAGGTAGAAGGTGCCAATAGCAGTGTTGAAAATAATAGTATAGTAGTATCTTTTAATGGTAGTGGATCGGCTGTTATAATAGAAGAATAAATAAACATAATGTATAATATTCTATATATTTTATAAAAATGTGAGGATAAGTATGAATAATACAGAACAATTTATTGAAAAGATAATTTCAGGGTTAACAATTGAAGAAAAAGTAGGAATGGTTCATGGAAATGCATTATTTCATACAAAAGAAGTAGATAGACTTAATATACCACAAATAGTTATGTCAGATGGACCTACTGGAATTAGATATGACTTCTATGATGATAAATGGGTGCTAATTGATCAAAATTATGATTATATTACCTACATTCCATCTAATTCAGCAGTTGCATCTACATGGAATCCGGAGTGTGCAAGAAATAGTGGAAGAGTATTAGGTGAAGAAGCAAGGGGTAGAGGTAAGGATGTAATCTTGGCTCCTGGAATAAATATTAAGAGAAGTCCTCTATGTGGTCGTAACTTTGAATATTTTAGTGAAGACCCTAAGCTAATAGAAGAAATGGTAGCGCCAATGGTTTCAGGAATTCAAGAATATGATGTTGCATCATGTGTAAAACATTTTGCAGCTAATAACCAAGAAACAGATAGAATGGCAGTAGACACTATTGTTGATGAGAGAACTTTAAGGGAAATATATTTACCGGGGTTTGTGTCAGCTATTAAGAGAGGAAATGCATACTCAATGATGGGTGCATACAATAAGCTTAATGGGCAATTCTGCTGTACAAGCTCTAAGTTAATTGATGATATACTTCGTAAGGAATGGGGCTATGACGGTGCAGTTATATCTGACTGGGGTGGCGTTCATGATACTGATGAAGCAGTTAACACATCTTTAGATATAGAAATGGATATTCAATACGAATTTGATGAGCATTATTTGGCAAATCCTTTGTTAGCTAAGATTAAGTCAGGAGAGTATCCAGAAGATATTATTGATAATAAAGTTAGAAACATTTTAAATATGATGCTTAGATTGAAAATGATAGGTGAGGATGCTGATAATAGATTGGCGGGCACTTATAATAATATTGAGCATAGAGAAATGGTGAAAGGTGTTGCAGAAGAATCTATAGTATTACTTAAGAATGAAGATAATAGACTTCCTCTTAATAAGGCTAAGATAAAAACAGTTGCAGTTATTGGAGAGAATGGTAAGAAGGTTCACTCTAATGGTGGTGGAAGTGCTGAGATTAAGGCATTATATGAGATATGTCCACTTATGGGAATTATGAAAGAATTAGGTGGAAATACTAAGGTCTACTATGCAGACGGTTACTATGTAACAGAAGAAGCAGAAAAGACAGAAGAAAACTGGCAAGCCCAAAGTGCTATGAAGCAAGAAAAAGAAGAGAATGACATTAATAGTGAGATATTGAAAAAGAGAGCAGGGCTTAGAGAAGAAGCTATTAAGTTAGCTAAAATGTGTGATGAGGTTATATTTGTTGGAGGACTTAACCATACAATAGATTGTGAAGGTAAGGATAAGGATGAGTTAACTCTACCATATGGTCAAGATGAGTTAATAGAAGCACTTCTTAAAGTAAGACCAGATATGATAATTGTTATGCATGCTGGTTCTCCAGTTGCTATGACTTGGGCTGATAAAGCAAAAGCTATTCTATGGGCATACTATGCGGGAATGGAAGGTGGAACTTCTATAGCAGAAGTACTATTTGGCAAGATTAATCCGTCAGGACATTTGCCAGAAACATTCCTTAAAGATATAAATGATTGCAAGCCTATTTCAGATGGACAATTTGGACTTGAAGGTTCAGTAGAGTATACAGAAGGAATAATGGTAGGATACCGTCAATATGATTCTGACAATACAGACGTATTATACCCATTTGGATATGGACTTTCATATACAACATTTGATTACAGTAATTTAGAAATTCAAGTAGTTGAGAATGAAGAAGATGTAGATGTAAATGTGACATTTGATATTGAAAATACAGGCTCTATAGCAGGTGCCACAGTTGCTCAATTATATGTTAGGGATGTTAAAGCCTCTGTTAATAGACCATACCATGAACTTAAAGATTTTTCTAAAGAATATTTAGAAGCTGGTGAGAAGCGAAAAGTAACAATGACTCTTAATAAAGAAGCATTTGATTTCTATAGCGTAGAAGAAGGCAAGTTTGTCTTAGAAGCTGGTGCATTTGTTATAGAAATAGGACAAAGTTCAAGAGATATACTACTTGAAAAAGAGATTCATATAAGCAAGAATTATATAAGAGATACATTTTAATAGAATAAATAGAGGAGGCAGGGCATGTATTATATTGGTATTGATTTGGGAACGTCAGCAGTAAAACTTTTGCTTATGGATTCTGAAGGAGCAATTGTAAATATTGTTTCAAAGGAATATCCCTTAAGCTTTCCAAAGACAGGTTGGTCTGAACAAGCACCAGAGGATTGGTATAAGCAAACCATGTCAGGGATTAAGGAATTAATAGCTGATGTTGATAAGAGCAAAATAGCAGGAATAAGTTTTGGCGGTCAAATGCACGGGCTAGTGGTACTTGATAGTGAAGATAGAGTAATAAGACCAGCTATACTGTGGAATGATGGAAGAACAACTGCAGAATGTGAGTATCTGAATAATGTAATTGGTACAGATAAATTATCAGAGTATACAGCTAATATTGCATTTACAGGATTTACTGCACCTAAGTTGTTGTGGATGAAGGAAAATGAGACTGACAAATTTCAACTTATCAATAAGATAATGCTTCCGAAAGATTATATAGCCTACATGCTTACAGGAGTTCATGCAACAGACGTTTCAGATGCATCAGGAATGTTATTGTTTGATGTTAAGAATAGATGTTGGTCCAAAGAAATGTGTGAGATATGTAGTGTTAAAGAAGAGCAACTTGCTAAAATATTTGAGAGCTATGAGATAATAGGAACCGTTAAGTCTAGTATTGCTAGTGAACTTGGACTTAGTAACGAGGTGAAAGTGGCAGCAGGTGCAGGAGATAATGCAGCGGCAGCAGTAGGAACAGGAACAGTAGGAGATGGTAGCTGTAACATATCACTTGGAACAAGTGGAACTATATTTATATCATCAGATAAATTTGGAGTAGATTCAAATAATGCACTTCATTCATTTGCACATGCAAATGGACACTATCATTTAATGGGATGTATGTTATCAGCAGCATCATGTAATAAATGGTGGATGGATGATATAATTGGAACAACTGATTATGTTAATGAGCAGGCTAATATAGATAAACTTGGAGAAAATACAGTGTATTTCTTGCCTTATCTTATGGGTGAGCGTTCTCCTCATAATGATCCTGATGCAAGGGGAACATTTATTGGAATGACTATGGATACATCAAGAAGCGATATGACACAAGCTGTATTAGAAGGAGTTGCATTTGCACTAAGAGATTCTTTCGAAGTAGCCAAATCGCTAGGTATACATATTGAGAGAACCAAGATTTGTGGTGGCGGTGCAAAGAGTTCGCTATGGAAGAAGATAATAGCCAATGTACTTAATGTTAAGGTCGATGTAATTGAAAGTGAAGAAGGCCCAGCGCTTGGAGGAGCTATGCTTGCGGCAGTAGGTTGCGGTGAATACAATTCGGTAGAAGATATTGCAGGAAAAATTGTTAAAGTAATAGATACAGTGGAACCTAATGAGGAGATTGCTGCTAAGTATGAAGTACAATATGCTAAGTTTAAGCAGATATATCCAATATGCAAACCTGTATATAAAATAATCAACTAGTATAAGGAGTGAAACCATGAAGATAAGTAATGTTACAGATTCAAATTTTAAGAAATATGGAAAAGTAGTTGAAGGTTATGACTTTACTGAATTAATAAATGTTATGGAAGATGCTCCATTACCAAGTGATGTTATATATGAGCCTTCAATTAAAGAATTAGAGGATTTAGAAGTAGCTACAAAATTGTCACAAGTTGCCTATGGTGAGATGCCTATTCAAATGGGTTACTGTAATGGTAATAACTATATGTTAAATGCAGTTGAATATCACAGAGATTCGGAGATTAATATTGCTGTAACAGATGCAATTTTAATTCTTGGAAGTCAGCAAGATATAGAAGAAGATTATACATATGATACGTCTAAGATGGAAGCATTTCTAGTGCCAGCAGGAGTAGGCGTTGAATTATATGGAACAACTCTTCATTATGCACCATGCAATGTAAGTGAAGAAGGATTCAAGGTAGTAGTAGTACTTCCAAGAGGAACTAACTATCCTCTTGATACAGAACATAAAGGCAATGAAGATTCTCTATTAGCAGCTAAGAATAAATGGCTTATTGGTCATCCAGAAGGTGGATTGCCAGAGGGTTCATTTATAGGGCTTGTAGGCGAGAATCTAACAATAAAGTAATAATATAAAATATGGAGGTTATAGAACATGAACAATATGCCAAAGGAAAAAATAGCAATAGTTGCAGTTAGCCGTGACTGTTTCCCAATGAGTTTATCTGAGAATAGAAGAAAGGCAGTAGCAGAGACTTACACAGAAAAATATGGTGAGATATATGAGTGCCCTGTATGTATTGAGAATGAATTAGACATGAGAAAAGCACTTGCAGATATTAATGAAGCAGGCTGTAATGCATTAGTAGTATACTTAGGCAACTTTGGACCTGAATCAGCAGAGACATTATTAATAAAAGAATTTAACGGTCCAGCTATGGTTATAGCGGCAGCAGAAGAAGCAGGAGATAAGTTATTAGACGATAGAGGTGACGCATACTGTGGTATGTTAAATGCAAGCTATAACTTAAAACTTCGTAATTTAACTGCATATATTCCAGAGTATCCAGTAGGAACTGCTGATGAATGTGCAGATATGATAAAAGATTTTGCTTTAATTGCTAGAGGAATTATTGGATTAAGAAACCTTAAAATTATTGGTTTTGGACCAAGACCTCAAGATTTCTTAGCATGTAATGCACCGATTAAGCAACTATATAATCTAGGTGTAGAGATAGAAGAAAACTCAGAGCTTGATTTATTTGAAGCATTTAACAAACACGAAGGAGATCCTAGAATAGCAGAAGTTGCAACAGATATGGCAGCAGAGTTAGGAACAGGAAATAAGAAACCAGAGATACTTAATAAATTAGCTCAATATGAATTAACATTACTTGATTGGGTTGAAGCTCATAAGGGAAGTCGTGATTTTGTAGCTATAGCAGGAAAATGCTGGCCAGCATTCCAGACTCAATTTGGATTTGTACCATGTTATGTTAACAGTCGTTTGACTAAGATGGGAATACCAGTATCTTGTGAAGTTGATATTTATGGCGCATTAAGTGAATTTATTGGAACAGTAATAAGTGAAGATACAGTTACATTATTAGATATAAATAACTCAGTACCAGCAGATATGTATAATGAAGAAATCAAAGGGAAATATAACTATACTCTTAAAGATACATTTATGGGCTTCCATTGTGGAAATACAGCTTCAACAAAATTATCATTCTGCGAAATGAGAAATCAAAAGATAATGGCTAGAAGCCTTCCGGAAGAAGTAACAAATGGAACTTTAGAAGGTGATATTATGCCAGGAGAAATAACATTCTTTAGATTACAGAGCACATCAGATGCTAAACTTCGTGCATACATAGCAGAAGGTGAAGTATTACCAGTTGCAACACGTTCATTTGGCGCAATAGGAATATTTGCAATAGCTGAGATGGGAAGATTCTATCGTCATGTACTAATCGAGAAGAATTACCCGCATCATGGAGCAGTAACATTCGGACATCACGGAAAGCTTCTATACGAAGTGTTCAAGTATGTTGGAGTTACAGCAGATGAGATTGACTTTAATCAACCAAAGGGAATGATGTACCCAACAGAAAATCCATTTTGTTAAAAACTAGTCTTCCTTAATATATGAAGCTACCTCGTTGATTTACTGGCGAGGTAGTTTCTTAACTGTTTTCAAAATGGAAATAGTATTTACATATATGACACTTTGTGATATAATAATATTTACAAATTTACGAAAGTTTGCATTAAATTCTATATAATCTAAGAAATAATACTTATTAAATCCCTTAAAAATTAAAATTATATAATAATCAATTACCTAGGAATACTCGGTAATTGGTCAATGATATTGTTTTGTCACAAAGTATATATCTGAGATGGATTTTTACTTAGAGGCGAAGTGTCGAAGTATGCCTTCAATGCTAACTTTCTAGTATTAGTTAAAGTTATCAAAAATCAAAAAATGAATTGTGTCACCAGTGGTGACACAATTGTAGTAAAAATAAGGAAATGCTTCTTGTGTTAATCTTTAAAACGAAGTAAAACTATTTAGTATTGACAATATTCCTTAAAAGGAATATTATAATAGAAAGGAGATATATTGAAAGAACAAAAGAAATTTAATGTAATATTTTATAACAGGGTTGAAGGAGATAAGCCAATTGTAAGTTTTATGGAAGAATTAAATGTAAAGCTGAGGAGAAAGGCAATTGATAGTTTATCAGTTTTAGAAGAGTATGGAAATGAACTTAGAGAACCTTATTCTAAAAGTATGGGTAAAGGGTTGTTTGAGTTAAGAGTGACATTTGGAAATGATACTATAAGAATTTTTTATTTTTTTCAAACTGATTTTAATATAGTAGTTACAAGTGGATATGTAAAAAAGACAGAGAGAACACCACAGAGAGAATTATCTAGAGCAAGAAAGTACATGAAGGATTATTTAAGGAGGGACATTCATGGGTGATATTAAAAAATTTTTAGAAGAACAACTTGAAAATGAAGAATTTAAGAAGGAATATGAATCGAGTCGAGTAGAATTTGATATTGTTAGAGCAATTATTAGAGCAAGAATAGAACAGAATATTACACAAAAAGAATTATCAGTAAAGAGCGGTATTAGACAATCTAATATAAGTAGAATTGAAACTGGCAGTGTAAGCCCTACAATAGCTACATTGGAAGCTCTAGCTGAGGGATTAGGTAAAAGGCTTAAGATAGAATTTGTTGATAAGTGAAATTCAACTTGTCAAAATATAGTCTATATAAGCGATATTAATGAAAAATATAGTGATGATATTTCAGCAAAATTCATTATAACATTAGGCGATGAATTTCAAGGACTATTGTGTAATGGAATAAATACTATGAATATTATGCTAGAGCACCAAGATAGTCAAATGCAGGTTGCTCAAAGATTGGATATTAAACAACCAACTTCTTTCTACGGGGAAATATTATGAATATAAAAATGGATTGGATACAATAGAAAAAGCGCTTGAAGAAATAAGGAGAGATAATGTTTAAAGAAAGATTTATACTACTTCTTTCAGGACTATATACTTGGAGATTTTTACACGTAAACAAGTAAAATATCTGAAAAGAAAGAGAAAGCATAGGATGGGTTCTGATTCACAGTTTGTTTTATTGGATTACGATGATGATAGTAATTATTCCTGTAATCTCTTATAAAATGATGATATATATTTTTATTTATAGGACAGTATTCAGCAATTGGATTAGTATTAACAGCAAAATCTATAACAAGATATGATAGAATATCTAAAGAAAAAGATTTTGCAGAATATTACTTATTAGGAACCCTAATAAGTGTGGTTATAGTTATTGTTGTGGCACTTATATTATAAATGGTCAGAAGTAAAAGCTGTCAAATTCCACGTTGACAAATAACCGACACCCTTGATATAATGTGGCTTGATAGATACAGATGTATCAAATTATATATTATAGTAAAGACTTTGATAGAGACAGTAGATTATTGTAGAAAGTTATAGAGAGTCAGGGATGGTGGAAACCTGATACGAGTAAGCAATTATTGAATATCACTCTGGAGTTGCTGTTTGAAATGGTATAACCATAGTAGAATACGCCGTAATCCTACGTTACAGGGAACACATATGATAGTATGATGTAATAGGTGGTATAGCGAGCAAGCCCTTCGTCCTAATTACAGGATGGAGGGCTTTATATATTTTAAAGGGGAAGACCCGCAACAAGAACGCAGAGGTGTTCTTTGGCATACTTAATTTAGGAGGAATGAAAATGTACGAGAAAGTATCCGCAAATCTTAACTTTGTCGAGAGAGAAGAAAAGGTTCTTGACTTTTGGAAAGAGAATAAGATTTTTGAAGAATCAATTAAAGCAAAAGAAGGTTGTCCAGTATACACTTTTTATGATGGACCTCCAACTGCAAATGGAACACCACATATAGGACATGTATTAAC